>JAICGQ010000074.1 GCA_025923035.1 Pyrinomonadaceae bacterium
GGTCACCTTGTTCGGCGTGGAGTTGTTGATAATTGCGGCGGTCACTGTGGCCGGCGATGCCGTCGGATTCGTTTCGAGGAACAACGCGGCAACGCCCGCGACGTGCGGCGACGCCATCGACGTGCCCGAAATCGTGTTGGTTGCCGTGTCGCTGGTGCGCCACGTTGACGTTATGCTGCTGCCCGGCGCGAAGATGTCGACGCAGGTGCCGAAGTTTGAAAACGAGGAGCGGGCGTCGGACGTCGTCGTCGAGCCGACTGTGATTGCGCTCGGAGCGCGGGCCGGAGAAACGTTGCAGGCATTCTGGCTTTCGTTCCCGGCTGCAACCACGAAGGTGACGCCGTCGTTGACCGCGTTTGCGACCGCGGTGTCGAGAGCGCTCGATGCTCCGCCACCCAGGCTCATGTTCGCGACGGCCGGCTGGCCGGCAGCGTGGTTCGACGTGACGAAGTCGACGCCGGCGATCACGCCCGAGTTGGTGCCGTTGCCGCTGGAGTCGAGTACGCGAACGGCGACGAGCGTAACGTTCTTCGCGACGCCGTGGATCGAGCCGCCGACTGTGCCGGCGACGTGCGTGCCGTGACCGTTACCGTCGTTTGTTCCGAGTCCGTCGTTAATGGCGGTGAAACCGGAGATCACGCGGCCGCCGAACTGAGTGTGCGTCGCGCGAATGCCGGTGTCGACGATGTACGCTCGCACACCGGTGCCGGTTGGTGTGTAGGTGTAGGTGGTGTTGAGCGGAAGATCGCGTTGGTCGATGCGATCGAGTCCCCAGGTTGCGTTCGTCTGAGTTGTGCCCAGACTGACGACGCTATCTTCTTCAACGAAAGCGACGCGCGGATCGTCTGCGAGCCGGAGCGCTTGTTGTTCCGGCATCCGTACTGAAAAACCCTTGAGGGCGCGTTGGTAAGTGTGCGTGTCATTGCGATCGCCACCGAAATCGCGCGACAGGCGAATGGCCTCGCCTTCGACGTCGTCGACGTCGTCTTTGAGGACGACGATGTATTGATTGTTGATTCGTTTCTCCGCGCGTTGGCGGCGGAATTTTGATGCGTTGTTGTTCTGTCCGTGAACTGCAGTGAGCACCACGGCCGCTACCGTCAGGGCCGTGAGACCAAAGAGCGCAAGCGTCTTCTTCATAGAACCTCCAGTGATTAAGAAAACAAAAGTGGATTAGGTCGGGAGCTTCAGCGATCGTTTGGGAGTAGTTCTGGGACAGAAACTAACTGTGAGGAAACGTTTTTTTTGGGAGTTCTGGTCGACTGGGTTGGCAGATAATACGGTCGCACTTCGATAAAAGCAAGACGACCTCAGCCACCGATCCGCGTTGGTTTTGCAGGGCGGTTCGTTGCCGCCCTGCGGGACTCACACGATTTGTTTTGTGAAGACTTGCAGTCTACGAGCGCTTGAAGATGCGCTTCGCTTCGAAGGAGCCGTTAGGGTTGTCGACGTACATGTCGATGACGAGTTCGTTTTGACCTGAGAGCGTCCACTTTCTCACGATCTGAGTTGTGGCTGGTCCCTTGGGCGTCTCGCTGGTGGTGATGTCGGTGACGGTGATGCCGTTGCCGCTCGGTAGCCAGGTGGCGGTGCGTTTGCCTTTCGGTGGAGGTTGGTTCGCAGGCGCGTTCGGCGGGACGGGCGGCGTGAAGTCGTGTTCCTTACCGTCGAGAATGTAAGTGTCTTTCTGTACTCGCTCGTTGCCTGGCTGGATCAGCTTGGTTTCAACTTCGATCTGATCGTCTTTTTGCGTGACGGTCATCGTCTGGTTCATGTTGCCGGGCAGACCAAAACTACGCCCGCGATCCATGGTCCACGAACCCGCAAAGTTCGCCTTCTGGAAGATAAATTCAAACTTCGGCTTAGCGGCGAACGCGACTATTGAGACTACAAACATTGCAGCAATCGTCATCAAAATCTTTCTAGCCATCGTTTCGATCTCCTTTTATTAAACAGCTTCCGCAACCTGCGTTGCGCGGCGCTGCGTCTTGACTAGCGCGAGCAATGGTCCAGTCATGAACGTCGTAATGAGCGCCATCAGCACCATCATCGCGAAGATACGCCCGGAAAGAATACCGAGGTCGTATCCGATATTCAGCACCACCAGTTCCACCAATCCTCGCGTATTCATCAACGCACCAATCGCAAACGATTGCGACCAGCTCATGCCGGTCCAGCGGCTCATCAACATACTGCCACCCAGCTTGCCGGCGATCGCGACGAGAATGATCACGCCGCACAACGCCCAGCTCTGCCAGTCGTTGAGCAAACCTACTTGAGTGCGCAAACCAGTGAACGCAAAGAACAGCGGGAGCAACGCAGCGGAACTAAAAGTCTCTATCTTGTCTTTCAAAAAACCACGAAAACCAACGGACGACGGCATCACCACGCCGGCGATGAACGCGCCGAATAAAGCGTGAATGCCGATCGTCTCCGTGAGCAAAGCGCACGCGAGCACGAACGCCAGGATGCCGGTAATCAAACGGCGGCTGTGCAGCGTCGAACTCGGCGTCTCCTTCACCAGGCGATCCAGCCATGTTCGCACGAAGAACAGCATCGCCAGTGCAAAGAGCAGAGTAAAAACGACCGTCGCGATAGAAACAATCACTCCGGTTGCGTTCACGATCGCAATCACGAGCGCCAGGATACACCAGGCAGTGACGTCGTCGACGGCGGCACACGTGAGCGCGATTGAGCCGAGAGCTGTTTGCGTCAGTCCGCGATCTTCCAGGATTCGCGCCAGCACGGGAAACGCCGTGATGCTCATCGCAACCCCGATGAATAACGCAAAGGCGCTGAACGAGGTTTCAGGCGGCGCCAACTCCCGGTACAGAAAAAGCGAAAGTCCCGAGCCGAGCAGGAACGGCACGATTATACTCGCATGACTGATCATCACCGCCGCCGAACCTTTTTCCCGCACGTGCTGCACATTCAGTTCCATACCCACGACAAACATGAACAACACGACGCCGATCTGGCTCAGCAACCGCAACGGTTCGAGCGACAATGGCGGAAAGATAAACGACATCACGTCGGGAAAAAAGAATCCCAGCACCGACGGCCCCATCACGATTCCCGCCACCATTTCGCCCATCACCGGCGGTTGACCAAGACGTCGGAAGAGTCCTCCGAACAGGTTCGCCACGATGATGATCACGATGATCTGCAGCAACAGAATGCTGAGTGGATTGCGGAAGTTTTCTTTCAATCCGTCCGTCAAAGACGTTATCGCCGCAGGCGCGCTGGTAACCGTCTTCGTGCCGGTATTCAGGTTTGAACCAAGCGTGAGAATGATCCAAATACCGCCCACAAAGACAAGAATCAGTAGAACGTAAGGTAAATAATGGCGAAGATCCGAAAATCTGAATTGAGGTTGTGGGGACATCGAGGTTTCTATACAACGTCACCTTCCAAACGCGCAACCTATTAATTGCGTAGCGCGTAGTAACTTTTTCTAGTCGTAACCCCCGATTGCCCAGTCACCTGCATTGATGCTAAGTTTGCTGGGTTTGCTTCAATAGCCGCATTTTCAGATGACAGTAGACGCCCCAACCAGAACCGAAGTAGGGAATTATTTTGTCTCGAACTACCCGCCCTTCTCCCAGTGGAAGCCGGAGTTTGTTTCGGAGGCCCTCGACGCGCTGAATCAGCCCGCGCGGGTAAACGATCCGCTCGGTCTGTACATTCACGTCCCGTTTTGCCGTAAACGTTGTGTGTTCTGTTATTTCAAGGTCTATACAGACAAGAAGTCATCCGAGATCGAGGTCTATCTCGACGCGTTAATTAAGGAGAACGAACTCTACAGCCGTACGCCTGCGTTTCAGGGCCGGCAGTTGCGGTTTGCATACTTCGGCGGCGGCACGCCGTCGTACATCAGCGAGAGACAGTTGCGTTATCTCGTGGATGGTCTGAATAAGCACGTCACCTGGAAAAACGCTGAAGAAGTCACGTTCGAGTGCGAACCCGGCACGCTCCAAAAATCGAAGCTCGAAACTCTGAAAGACATCGGAGTGACGCGGCTTAGTCTCGGTATCGAACACTTCGACGACGAGATTCTCGCCGCTAACGGTCGCGCGCACTTGTCACCCGAGATTTATCGCGCTTACGAATGGGCCCGCGCCGTCGACTTCCCGCAGATCAACGTCGATCTGATCGCCGGAATGATGGGTGAGACGGAAGAGAAATGGCGCGAAGCCGTGCGAAAGACGATCGAACTCGCGCCCGACTCCGTCACGATCTACCAGATGGAGCTGCCCTACAACACGGTCATCTCGCAGGACATTCTGAAAAAGGGAATCGATTCACCAATCGCCGACTGGGCCACGAAACGTCGTTGGCTCGACTACGCGTTCGAAGAGTTTCTCGCACACGACTACGAAATCGCGGGCGCTGATATCGTCGCGACGAAGAAGAAGACCTGCCGTTTCATTTACCGCGACGCGCTGTGGCATGGCGGCGACATGATCGGCATCGGCGTCTCCTCGTTTTCGCATTTCGGCGGTGTAAACTTCCAGAACGCGCACAACTTCGAGGAGTATGTGCGCATCCTTAACGAAGACCGCCTGCCGCTTTTGCGGGCCGTTTCACTAACGCCAAAGCAGCGACTCATCCGGGAGATGGTCCTGCAACTGAAAACCGGCGCGCTTGATACCGGTTACTTTCAACGGAAATATGGAGTGGATGTTTGGGAAGAGTTTCTTCCCGTGTATGAAAACCTCGCCGCCGAGAAGTTGCTGGGACGCGCAAACGGAACGATTCAGTTAACGCGTCGCGGCCTTTTGGAAGTCGATGGTTTCCTGCCCGAATTTTTTGAACCTGAACTGAGAACCGTACGCTACGCATGAATATAAATAACTACGACGTCATAGTAATGGGTGGTGGACCCGCAGGGAGTTCCGTTGCCAGTATGCTGGCCCGTGAAGGGCGGCAGGTCATCCTCTTCGAAAAAGAAATTTTTCCCCGTCATCACATCGGCGAATCGCTGATGACTGACACCTATTGGACATTCCGTCGCATGGGTGTGCTCGATAAGTTGAAGGCGAGCCCGTTCGTGCGGAAATACAGCGTGCAGTTTGCGAATGCCGCGGGGAAGGAATCGCGGCCGTTCTATTTCTTCGAATCCGTGCATCACGAAAGCGCCGTGACCTGGCAGGTGACGCGCGCAGAGTTCGATAAATTGCTGATCGATCACGCAGCCGACTCGGGCGTCACGGTCCACCAGGGCGTTCTCGTTAAGCAAGTGCTGTTTGAAGGCGACCAGGCTGTGGGCGTCGAGGTGCAGATGCAGGACGGCTCGCGCGAGAAGTTCTTTGCGAAGGTCGTCGTGGATGCGACCGGACAGGTCGCGATGCTGTCGAACAAGTTTCGCTGGCGCGTGCGCGATCCGAAGTTAAAGAAAGCTGTTCTGTATTCTTACTGGAAAGGCGTGCATCGCGAGCCGGATCTGAATGGCGGAGCAACGCTGGTGCTGCGAACGGAGAAGGGGAGCAACGGTTGGTTCTGGTACATCCCGCTCGAGAACGACATCACGAGCGTTGGTATCGTCGCGGATCCCGAATACCTCGTGCAGGGTCGCGGACAGGATCTCGCGAAGATCTATGAGGAAGAGGTCGAGAAGTGTGAACCATGTCGCAGGCGAGTCGAGGGCGGCACGCGCGTCGACAAGATCTATTCGATTCTTGATTACTCGTATCGATCAAAACAGAACGCCGGCAACGGTTTCATCATCATCGGTGACGCGTATGGTTTCCTCGATCCGATCTACTCTTCGGGCGTCCTGCTGGCTCTGAAGATGGCGGAACTCGCAGCGGACGCGATTCACGATGCATTCAATCACGACGACTTCTCCGCGGAGCGTCTCGGGCAGTACCAGGCGAAACTCGACCGCGGTATCGAGTCGATGCGCAAGCTGGTGTACGCGTTCTACAACGAGGGTTTCAGCTTCTCCGGTTTCCTGCGGAAGTATCCGGAGGAGCGAGTGCACATCATCAACCTGCTGATCGGTGACGTGTTCAGGGAAGGTGTGGACCAGGTGTACGGTCCGATGGCGGAATTCGCGGAAATTCCACCGCCGCTATACGAGCAGGTCGACGGGACGTTGACGCCTCAAGTGCCAACGCCCGACGAAGCCGATCTGCTTTTATCCGCTAAGTACAAGTCCTTCGACGATCGCCAGCCGCAAACCTCCGGCGATTAAGGGTCTTTGGACTTTCGTCCAAAGGCCTAGAACAAAAGCTTCAAGCCAAACTGAATGTGACGCGGGTCTCGTGCAGACGAGATCCGCCCGAATGTCGGCGAGCCCAGGAAATTGTCGGGCAGGTTGAAGTTTGGGTGATTGAAGAGGTTGAAGACCTCGGCGCGGAATTGCAGGTTCACGCCTTCGGTCAACGACGTGTTCTTCATCAGCGACGCGTTCACGTTCTGAAAACCTGGTCCATCCAGAATATTCCTGCCGGCATTGCCAAACGTTCCCGGCGGCGGAAAAGCGAAGGCCGCGGTGTTGAACCATCGATCAGGCGTCGGGTTCGAGATTTCTGGATTGCCGACGACGTTCGGACGATCGTTCGCACCAAAGCCGAGGATCGAACGGCCCGTGCCGCTGTTGTCCAGTTCAGAAAGCAGCGCGACGGTGAATGGACGGCCCGTTTGCAGCGTCACGATGCCGTATGTTTCCCAACCGGTTAGCACAGTCGACACCCAGCCATCATTCGCGAAATGCGGGCGGCCCTTGCCGAAGGGCAGCGCGTACGAATAGCTGAGCGAGAGGCGGTGGCGCACGTCGAAGTTCGAACGTCCACGTTCAGCAGCAACGTTGTAACTGTTCTGCGGGAAGTTTGGATCGCCGGCGCTGCTGAAGAAGTTCGAAGCATCGTCGATCGACTTGGACCACGTGTACGACACGAGCGAGCTCAAACCGTTCCACAGACGTTGCTGGAAGCGTGCCTGAAGCGCGTGGTAATTCGAGTTGCCGCGCGATTCGAGAAGATCGATGTCGTCAAAACGCGGATCGGGACGCGGGACAAACGGCAGTCCCGGCGGCAGGATCTGCGGTTGCGGCTGGTTGATGTCGCGGGCGGTTAAGAGTTTCGTGCCTTTCGAACCGACGTAGGCGATTTCGAGCACCGAATTGCGTCCGACCTCGCGTTCAATGTTGAGGTTCCAGTGCTGCATGTAGCCCGTGCGCAGATCGCGTTGAATCGAGAGTGCGGAGTCGGGCAGCGGGAACGGAAAGAACGCCGGAAACGGATCACTTAGCGTCAACGGCAGTCCGGGCAGCGAGAAGAAGATGTTGTTGTCGAAGAACGGCGAGTTGAAATAGAGCGACTCAGCCGGCGCGAGCGGCGATTGGTCGTAGTAGACGCCGTAGCCGCCGCGCAGCACAGTCTTTTCATTCATGGACCACGCAAAACCCACGCGCGGCGCGAAGTTGTTTTTGTCTGCATCGAAACCGCTGCGTGGGACGCCGCTGGTTCCCACCGGGACGATGTTGCGCGTCTCGAGATCGAAGATGGTCGCGCGATCGGCAGCATCAACTGGCGGCGAGTTGTATTCGTAGCGCAGGCCTCCGGTAAGTGTTAGTTGCGGTGTTACGCGCCAGCTATCGTTAATGAAAAAGTTATAACTTTCGGTGCGGATCTGCTGTGGGTTATCAACTCGCGCAACGCTCGTCAGCAAGGGAAATCCGAACAGCATGTCGGCGAGTGCGTTGCCGGTGAGTTGGAAGAAGGGCGAGAACTGAAGCCGCCCGCGCGACTCGACGTCGCGGAACGCGTTCTGTTCCGTAAAGCGAAGATCGGCGCCGAACTTGAACAGGTGATTACCGTGCACGTAACTCGAGTTGTTCAGCAGTTGATACACATTCGTCACGCTGTTTTGCGGGTTGTTGCCTTCGTCGCCCAACGGTGAATAACCGGTGATGGTGATGAAGCTTAGACCAAGATCGCGTGCTCGCGGCGAGATTGTCGGCAAGCCCACTTCGGAATTCAAAACGCTGGCTTCCTGGTTGATCGATGCGGCAACGCGACTAAATGCACCGCGCGTTTCGTTAACCAGGTTCGGCGTAAACACCCACGTCAACGCGACCATGCCATTCTGACTGCGACGCTTCACGAAATCACCAAAACCGGGAACGGCCGAGAACGACGGGCCGGTAAACGGTTCGAAAAGATCGCGATCGCCGAAACTGTAACGGAACGCGAGATCGGCTTTACGGGTCAGATGATGATCTACGCGGACGTCGAAACTGTCGTTGTCGTCGCGCTGCGTCGGCGAGGAGACGAAGTTCTGAAAGGGAACGTTGCGGTTCGGTAACGGATACAACGCGGCAATCGCTCGGCCGACGGGATGGATGAAGAAATCCGGGATCGTTCCACCTTCGAACGGCATGCCGGTGAATGGATTCGTCGGGACGCCGAAGACGCTCTGCGAGAAGTTACCAACGCGCTCCTGAGCGGTTGGTACGTTGGTAAGGCGAGTGATGCCTTCGCGTGAACGCGTGCCTTCGTAGTCGCCGAAGAAGAACGTGCGATCGCGGATGATTGGACCACCAATCGCACCGCCAAACTGGTTGCGCAGGTACTTTGGTTTCGGTTCGCTGGCCGGCGCGAAGACGTTGCGCGCGTCGAGTGCGGCGTTGCGGTGAAATTCAAATACTGAACCGTGGAAATCGTTAGTTCCTGAATTCAAAATGACGTTGACCTGGGCGCCGGGATTGCGTCCGAACGAAGCATCGTAGGTGCTCGTCAGCATTTCAAACTCGCGGATGGCATCGACTGACGGACGGACGCCGAACGTGTTCAGTTTCGGATCGATGTTGTAAGTGCCGTCGAGCAGGAAGTTGTTGGCGTCTTCACGTGCGCCGTTCACACTGAACGCGAAATCGCCGCGCACTGAACCAGCAGAGCCTTGCGCGGGCGGGACCGCGCCGGGAACAAGCAGGCTCAACTCGTAGAAGTTGCGACCATCAAGTGGCAGGCCGGTTACCTGGCGGTTCTCGATGACTGTGCCGAGAGATACGGTATCTTTTTTGAGATGAGCTTCGTACAGCGAATCGACAAATCCATGATGGCCCCGCACATACATCGGCACATCTTTTCTCTGAACCTGATTCACCAGCAGATCAATTCGGATGTCTGTCCGGGCGAAGCCATTAGCTTCAGTCTCGAGCGAGTAAGAGCCGGGAGGGAGTGATGCGAATCCATATTCTCCTTCCTCACCGCTGGTTACCGAGCGCGATTCGCCCGTGTTGATGTTTCGCAAGGTGACCTTGGCGCCGGGTATCGCTGCCTCGTTTTCGTCGTATATGGTCCCTCTAATAGAAGCGTTATGCGTTTGCGCTACTACCGTCCACGCGAACAACAGACTTACAACTAACAGGAAGAGAGTTCGAGACATGGGCTTCAAGATTCAATGCTCCCGTTCGAAATTTTGGAGGTCCACCCGAGATGAATTCGCAGACCTTAGCAAATCCCTTTGTAATTTGCTAATTGTCTATTCAATTCGGAAACTGACTGCTAGAATGCGCGCAATCAAGAGATGCAGTGATTACGGAAAAGCTCTTTTTCGAGTTTCATCTTCGGAGGTCTTGATGGATCCCTGGGTCATTTTCGCTCTCGGCGCCGCGCTGTCGTGGGGACTCTATGGTCCGGCTTTGCACAGCGGACAGGTCGCGCTTGGTAGTCCGATGCGCGCGTTGCTGTGTGTGGGCGTCGCTTACTTTCTCGTCGGCGTGCTTGTGCCCCTCATCACGCTTTCATCGCAGGGTCAGCTCAACGGCTTCACGATGAAGGGCTCGATTGGCGCGACTGTTGCGGGCATGCTGGGCGCTGCCGGCGCCGTTTGCATCATCTTCGCGTTTCGATCAGGCGGAGTGCCGGCGTACGTTATGCCGCTGGTTTTTGCGGGCGCGCCACTCGTGAACGTGCTTTATTCGATGTGGCTGCATCCACCAAAAACTTCCCCGAATCCGTTGCTCTACTTGGGTTTTGTTCTCGCTGCGTTGGGTGGTGGTTTGGTTTTGTATTTCAAACCCCAGTCGTAGTTACGCAGCACATCCAGAAACACGGATAAGGAGTTCTCAAGCATGAAAAACTTGTTGCTGGTGTTGTTTTTATTGTGTGTGACGGGTGTCGCGTTGGCCCAACCGGCGAACAACGCGAACTGGCCGCAATGGCGTGGTCCAAATCGCGACGGCGTTTCGAAGGAAACGGGATTGCTGAAACAGTGGCCCGCGGAAGGTCCGCCGTTGGTTTGGAAAGCGGCCGGGGCGGGCAATGGCTACTCGTCGTTCTCAATCGCGAATGGCAAGCTTATTACGATGGGCTTGCGTGGCGACCGTGAGTTTGTCGTCGCGTTTGATGTAGCCACCGGAAAACAAGCCTGGGCCACTTCCCACGGCAGCGCTTTTCGCAACGATCGCGGTGATGGACCACGTGGCACACCGACTGTCGACGGCGACCGCGTTTATGCACTGGGTGGCAGTGGTGATCTTTCCGCGCTCGACGTTCGCACCGGAAAAGTAGTTTGGACCAAGAACATTCTCAAAGAGTTTGGCGGAGAGAACATTACCTGGGGAATCAGCGAATCGCCGCTGGTTGTCGGTAACAAACTGCTGGTGAATCCCGGTGGACCAGGCGCGTCGATAGTCGCGCTCAACAAGAGCGACGGTTCATTGATCTGGAAGAGCCAGAGCGACCGCGCCGGCTATTCGTCGGCAATTCCAGTCGAAGCAAATGGCGCGACGCAGGTCGTTTTCTTCACGCACCAGCGAGCTGTCGGTCTCGATTTGAAGGATGGAAAATTCCTGTGGGAATATGCGCGGCCGGCGAACAGGACCGCGAATGCGGCGACGCCGATTGCGCGCGGAAACCGGGTGTTCATTTCGTCGGATTACGGGACCGGTGGCGGTGTCGTCGAAATCAAGCCTGATGGTACGGCGCAGGAAGTTTGGTTCACGCGAGACGTACGCAATCATCACAGCAGCTCGGTGTTGGTTGGCGATCATCTGTACGGGTTCTCGAGTTCGATTCTGATGGCGGTCAAGTTTGATACCGGGGAGATTGCGTGGCGCGACCGGAGTGTGGGAAAAGGATCGCTCGTTTATGCCGATGGACGGTTGTACTGTTTCAGCGAGAGAGGTGTGATGGGACTGGTCGAAGCAACGCCGACGGGCTATGTCGAGCGAGGACGCTTCCGCATCGAAGCCGGCTCGCTGGAGACCTGGACGCATCCGGTTGTTGCCGGCGGACGCTTGTACCTGCGCGACCAGGACACGATTTACGCTTACGACGTGCGGCAGAAGTAGGGAAGCAGCGACAACTTAGAAACAAACTTCCAAGTAACAACAGAACAAGTTGGAAACGGGAATTAACAAGTTGGGAAGGGGTAACGCCCCCGCTCTTCTTAACCGGAGCGGGGGCGTTGCCCCCTTCCTGACTTGTTCTGGTTAAGGTTCTTCTTAATGTTCCTTGAGGTAATCGCGGGCTTCGCGGAGTTCGGGTAAGTTCGCGTCAGCTTGTTTCCATTGTTCGAGAAGTTTGGTGTAGGTCGCACGCGCTGTTGCCGTATCGCCACTTTGCGCCGACGCGCGTGCAAGACCTAACAGCGAGCGGGCGCGATTTGGTTGTCGCAGGAGCGCGACCTGAAACTTCTCGACTGCTTCTTTCGGCTGTCCCGCGCGCAACAGAATCTCCCCATAAAGTTCATGTGAAGGTTTGACGAGCGTGGGTGGCCCATACGGCGCTCCGCCTTGCTCCTCCAACGCCGTCGCTTTCTTCATCAGGTCGATTGCCGTTGCGTGATCTTTCTTCATCGCAGCGGTGAGCGCTTCAACCTCCAGTTTATTCACGGCTCCGATCGAATTCACTTCGCTGCTCGATCCATTTACTGCGGCCGACAAACCACGGATAAAGGTCGGCAGGTTCCTGCTAGCCATTGACGAACGCACAGTGGCGTCATGACTGCCATGACTGCCATTCGCCGCTGTCTGTTGCCCATTGGGCTTGCCCATCGGAAACAACTCAGCCGCGAGATTCCAACGCTCAGTCTCGACGATGAACGCCGCCGCCATGTTGGCCCAGTTGTTCTCGTAATAACCCGGCCGCAACTTGTTGTCGTACGTCGATTCGGACATCACCTTCTTCATCAACGCCAGCAACTCTTCCGCCTTCTGATACCGGCCCTGCTGAAGATACGCGTAGAGCAGCCAGTGCAGACTGTGATAATCGCGAACGCTGACCGACAGGTTCTTCCGTTTCATCCACGCGTCTGACGATTCCCACGCCGCTTCGTTCGAGGCGGCCGCTTCGGGCCACATTCCGAGTTGCAGAAAGATGTGCGACGGCATGTGCCGCGCGTGATGCGCTTCCGGTGCGATGCTCGCGTAACGACGTGCGGCAGGCAGCGCGAGGATCGCGTGCTCCGGATCGTCAAAAGCGTGAATGATGTAATGCGCGGCGCCTGGATGGTTCGGGTTTTTTTGATAAACGTCGAGCGCGATCGCTCCGGCTCGCGCCTGCAGGCGATAGCTCTTGTCGTCGCCTCTCACCAGTCCAAGTAACGACAGGGAATAGAAAGCAGCGGCGTCGAGATCGTCGGGATACGCATGATAGATCTTCTCCATCGCCGCCGAGTAAGCAGTGTCGCGCGCGCGTTTGTCGCCGTCGGCGTAGAGCACTTTGACGGCGTTCAGGTACGCGCGCTCTCGTTCAGTCAGTTTCGGCGTGTCTTTGATCTTCGCGAGTACGACACGTGCTGCCGCCGGATCCTGTTCAGACCACAGCGGATGATTGTGCGTCATCGCTTCGCCCCAGTAACCCATCGCGAAATCGGGATCGACTTTCGTCGACTCGCGAAACGCTTCTGCCGCTTCTTCGTACCAGAACGAGTGCAGCGCGGCGAGGCCGCGCAGGAAGTGCGCCTGCGCCTGCGGCGAGCCGGACGTCGGAAACTCAACGCGTCCGAGTTGTGACTCCTGCGCAGTAACACTGATCGCAAGCACACAGATCAGAATTAATGAACGATACATAACTATTTACTTCCAATCGCGTACAAGTGATGCGACGTGCGGATAAAAATCCGGCCATCGGAGATCGCGGGCGAGCTGAGAACGTAGTCGTTCAGCGGGTTCTCGGCGAGCACCTCAAACGTCGGTCCGGCTTTGACCACCGTCGTCAGTCCCTCTTCGTTCGTCACGTAGATCTTGCCGTCAGCGAGCACGGGTGAGCCGCTGTAAATCGCGGGCTTGATGCGCTGGTTGCCATAGATTTCAGCGCCGGTCTTTGCGTCGAGACACCACATGATCCCGCGATCGTTCACGATGTAAAAATACTTTCCGTCCGTAACGGGCGTCGGTACGTCAGGACCGTTCGCGGTGGACCACAGCAGGTGCGACGTCGTGATGTCGCCGCGGCCGCCTACTTTCAGCGCCAGTAACGGCTTGACTCGCGTCGGCGCGTAGATGATGTCGTTGAAAATGATCGGCGAAGCGACGATGCGATAAAACTCATTGTTCTGCGGATTGAGACCATTCGCGCGCCACAACTCCTTGCCGGTTGCGATGTCGTGACCCGTTACACAGTCGCCTCCGGTAATCACGATTTCGGTAGTCTTGCCGTTGCGCAGCAAGGCCGGAGTCGTGTAGGAGTCAGGCGATTCGCGAATCGCGTTCGTCGGTCGATCGACTTTCCACAGCGTCTTGCCGGACTTCTTGTCAACGCGCATCACGTACGAGGGATCGTCCGTAGTCATGCCGTGCAGGACCTGGATATAAAGTGAGTCTTCGAACAGTAACGGCGACGAAGCGTAACCCCAGTTCAAGCCAAACTTCCCATATTCTTTCTGAATGTCGCGCGCCCAGAGTTCCTTGCCTGAGAAGTCGAAAGCTTTGAGCACTCCGGTACCCGTCATTACGTAGACCGCGCGTCCGTCAGTCACCGGCGAAGGTGATGACATGTTGTGTTTGCGCTTCTTTTCGTCGCCGCCGCCGAGTGGTTTCTTCCACAACACTGCGCCTTTCGTCTTATCGACGGCCCACAGGAACAGATTGCCCTCTTCGGCGACATTGAGAAAGATGTGGTTACGCCAGATGATGGGCGTCGAGCCGCTCACGCCCGGCAGCGCCACTTTCCAGACGACGTTCTCGTCCGTGGTCCATTTGACGGGCAGGTTCGTTTCGTTGCTCACACCGTTGAGTGCGGGTCCACGCCATTGCGGCCAGTTTTCGGCTGAAGCATTTCTTTCCCAGAAGCCGATTGAGAGAAAGATCCCGACGAGAAGAATGAAAGTGGTCTGTTTCATTTTCGGTTTCCTTTTACGAAAAACAGATTATTCGGATCTTAATGCCGGCAGTAGTGGAGAACGCAGCGCGGCGATTGTCGCGACGAGTGATGCTGTGGCGCCGGAAACGAGAATTGCCAGGAGCAACAGGCCCAGCGAGATGTTTGGACCTTTGCCGCCACGCTCGAAGAGCACGGGAGCGATGGCGAGCAAAGCGCAAACAAATCCCACCGCCAGGCCAAGGCACAGCATCAGAACGTTTTCAGTGATCACCATTACCGCGAAGTGAGAAGAGTTATACCCCACCGCGCGCATCAGGGCCAGTTCCCGGCGACGTTCGAGAACATTTCTTAACAGGACTGCCGCCATTCCAAGCGTTCCGAGTGCCAGACCCAAACCACCGAGCAACTGGAACGTCGACAGATAAGTGTTCTCGACGCGATGAAAAGTCGCGAGTCGTTCTTCGGTTGATTGAGCGTCGAAGCCAAAGTCTGACAGTCGATCTTCCAGCACGGTGGCCGCTTGTGAGGCCTGTGGAGCGTCGATCAGAAAGTAACGATAGCCTTGCTCCGAAGGAAACAGCCGGAGGAAGTTCTTTTCCGACATGATCAACTCGCTTTGGAAGATGCTGTCTGAGAGCGACGCGACGACGCGCAGACGTGCCTGATCAGTGACAAAGTCTTCGCCGACTTTCAGGTGAAGAACATAATTCAACGAGTTCGCATCGCCGATCACTGGAATAGCGCCGTCGGGAAATTCGCGATTCAACAATAACCACGGATTGTCTGTAGCTTCGAGCGAGTTTTGAAAGCCGAACCGGTTTTCGTTCAGGAACGCCTCTGATGGCGCGACGATCTTCGGATTGCGCGGCTGATAAAGATTCAGACAACTGGCGTCGTCGCCGGGACGCATGCGCAGACTCACGAGACGCACGTCTTTCAGTGCCGTTTCTTCGTTGGTGTTGTTGAGGTTCAACGACTCGCGGCCTTCGACTGAGTTCAGGTCATGCACGATCGGCAGCAACGACTCGGCTACGAACGGGAAACCGCCGCTGCCGGATTTCTTATCGTTTGCAACAGCGCCCGAGCGGCGAAACGCGTCGACGGCGACGATGATGAACGCGGCGGATGCGATCAGTGTGACGCAGAGCACGGTACGCGTGGGGCGATACGTCGTGTTACGAAAGCCCAGTTGCGACATGCCCCACCAGCCGGGCCGCCGGATCGTCGCCGCCTGCCTTCGTCTCAACCACACAGACAGAAAACAGATACCGGCGACCAGCAGCACCACGCCGCCGCCGAAGAAACCCGCGACTTGCGGAATGAGCTTCAGCGCACCCGCAAGCAACAGCGCGACACCGCTGATGGTCATCGCAATTGCGATCACCAACACGTAGGACCTGGTACCACGGACTGAATCGGTGTCATTCGTGTTTCCTGTCAAGAGGGTACGACTTGATGAACGTCCAATCTTCCTTAAGGTCAGAAATATGCACACCACCGCGGCGACGATTCCGCCAAGTGCACCGAGCACGAGCGATTGCCACGTGACGTGAAGCGTTAGTGAAGTTGTTCCGACGGCGTCGACCCACCACGTGCGGAGGCCGTACATCAACAACGCCGCATAACCGATCGCGCCGATTAGTCCGAGCACACTGCCGATCAACGCCAGCAGCAATCCTTCGGCGAGAAACAGATTGCGGATGCGCGACGCCGCGAAGCCGATCGCCTGCAAAGTTCCGATTTCGCGTAGTCGTTGTTCGATGCCGAGTTTGAAAAACAGTGCGGTCAGCAGTAACGCCGAGAC
>JAICGQ010000075.1 GCA_025923035.1 Pyrinomonadaceae bacterium
AGGAGATCAAGTTTGAGCACGCGTTCGATCTGCCGATGACGACCGCCGCGATGGCGATGCAGTTTCGTATGGCTGCCGGCGACGATCGCTGGCTGTCGGATTTTTCACTGCGCCGCAACGGCGACATCGAACGCGCGGTCGACATCGCCGTCTACGCGTTTATCGGCGGCTTTAACGACACTTCAAACATGGAAGCCGCGCATCGTCTCGACATTCCCGCCGTCGGTACGGAAGCGCATTACTGGCAACAGGCCTATATCGAGTTTTTGGACCATCCCGAGATCGAGCCGCGCACCGGAAAACCAAAACACTTCGAACAGGTCGCTTTCGAACGGTGGCTGGACGCGAACCCGAACGGCACGACGTTGCTGCTCGACACGATCGACGTTTACATGGGCGCGGTCCATGCGGCGATGGCGGCGACGTCAACCGAGTCGCGACGTCGCGCGTTCAAAGGTTTTCGAGTCGACTCCGGTGATCTTGCAGAGCTGGGCCAATGGTGTCTGCGGTTCTTCGAAGCGAATGGTCTACGTGGGTTGCGTCCGAACCTCACGGGAGATCTCGACGTTGCGAAAGTGAAACATATCGTGGCTGAGTTTCCGGAAGTCGCGGGGTTTGGAATCGGCACGAAGTTGTCGAGTGAAGTGCCGGCAGTTGCCGGTGTGATCTTCAAGCAGTGCTTGATGAAAGATCGTCCGACGCTGAAGGCGTCGAACTCGGAAGAGAAGATCACGTTGCCCGGAAAGTTGCAGTTGTTTCGCGGCAGCGACAAGCGTGGAGATTACATCGGCGACGTGATCGGCCTCGATGACGAAGACGTGAAGATACCTGACGCCGCGAGAGTTGAACGTTTGCTGGTGCCGTTTTGGGAGAACGGACAGCACTCGGCAATTCCCTCAATTGAAAAACAGAAAGTGTTCGTCGAAGAGCAGCGGAAACGTTTTGCGGACATCAACAACTATGCGTGCACATTGAGCGATAGGTTACGAAGCCTGCGAGATGAATTGGTAACGCGGATGAAAGCAGACGAATCCGGTTGGCGCGAGATCCTCAAACAGCCAGTTCTTTAATCAGATCATTCACAACAACAGGAGAGAATTCGATGCCAATTCTCGCATGGCGTAACGATGTCGACGGGTTCGCCTTCCGTAACTCCTGGTTTCTCGATCGGATCGAAACCACCGGACTTACCGGGATTGCCCAGGCCGCTGTGTCGTCGGCGGTGGGCGCCCTTGTCCCCGTGGTGCCCGACCCGCTCATGCTCTCGGCGGCGATGATTGCGGCCAACCTGGCGATCCAGGGTATCTCGCCGACGATCGAGATGGGCCTATGCGGCGGAATGACGTATGCCAGCCTGGACTACTGGCTCGCGCGCACGCCGCTTCCACGTGGTTCACATGCAAACGATCAACCGACCCGAACGATGCCGGTGGGTGGAATTCTTCGCGACCTTATCTGGGGACGTCTAGTGCACAGCCTGGTCCAGGGCCAGGCATTGAGCCGCACGCTCGAATGGTCGCTGCTGCTTAATCAGGTACCCGCTCCATTCGGCGGCGCAGGGGCTCTCTTCAGTCGTACATTATCCGAATGGACCAAAGTGAAGAGCTCTATTGACGCGGGCATGCCTTGCCCGATCGGATTGGTATATACGGGCAGGGACGTGTGGGATCAACATCAGATCCTTGTCTACGGCTACGAAGATTTCGGCAACGGCTTTGGCAGCATGTACGTTTACGACTGCAATTCCCCACATCAGTTCGGAGACACGAATCACTCCACGGTCACGCTCGATTTGCGAGGCCCCTCGCTGACTGCGGTCACGCCGTCAGACAAGAGTTCCGGCACGCTCGCCGGGTTTTTCTGCACCTCGTACTTTCCGTTGCCGCTGCCGGCATGGCTCGCGACCAGCTTCGGGCGGTTTTTGAGCTGGGCTGGCGATCCGAGCCTCTACGCCACAGCGTACGGAGCCCGCATGCCAATCGCGGATGCGACTGAACTGGGAGCTCTCGGTGGAATCAGCAGCGACGTCAGACCAGTAGTGGGCGCAACGTCGCCGACCACTACCACGCGGCCGCGCGACAACGCATTGCTGCGCGAAAGAAGTTCTGCACCCATATTTCTCTATCAGGGAGGAGCGCCGTTCCAGCTACCTGACCCGACATGGATCGATCGTTTCGGTGGAGCAGGGGCAGTGCGGCTGGTGCCTGACGGAACGCTGGCGGCTTTCGTAGGGCCCCCGGCTGACAATACGCTCCTCAGGGAATGGTCGGCGCCGGAGGTGTTCCACATCATGAGCGGACAACGCCGGTGGGTTCCCAACCCGGCAGCACTCGCCAGGTTCGGCGGCTTCCCGAGCGTGCGACTCGTGCCCGACGGCGCGCTCGCGTCCATTCCGCAAGGACCACCGGCGGTCGCTCTTCCCGACAGCCCGCAAGTGTTCAATGCAGATTTCTATCTCAGTTTCTATGGCGATCTTGCAGCCGCCTTCGGCAATGATCGAGCTGCAGCCCGCGATCACTGGCTCGAATTCGGAATCGGCGAGGGGCGGCGCGGTTCGCGAGAGTTCGATGTTCGGTTCTATCTGAACCTGTATGCCGATCTCGCAAATGCCTTCGGAACAGATTACGCAGCGGCGATCGACCACTGGCTCAATCAGGGCTTGCCGAATGAGGGACGCCGTGGCTCGCGTGAATTCGATGTTCGGTTCTATGTCAACTGTTATGCCGATCTGACCGCTGCCTTTGGCACAAACTATTCGTCAGCGCTCGATCATTGGATCCTTCAAGGACTGCCGAATGAGGGGCGAGCCGGTGCATCTGAGGTTGACGTACGCGATTACCTTGGCAGGTACGGCGATCTCCAAGCCGCGTTCGGCTCGAACTATCAGGCCGCCCTCGATCATTGGATCCTACAAGGCTTGCCAAATGAAGGACGCTCCGCCTCGCCTATATTCGACCCCCGATATTACCTGGCGACTTATCCTGACCTCCGGGCGGCATTCGGCGCCGCAGGCTATTCAGCCGCGTTGGACCATTGGCTTTTTTACGGGATCAATGAAATGCGAAGCGGCGCACCGTAGTGCGTGTAGTCACTTAGTCACCGGAAGTGGTGCGTTCGGCCGGAACGTCGTCGGGTTCGGGTTCGCGACGCGGTTTTTTGAATCTATCCACGATGCCGTGCGCGACACCAGTGAAGGCATCAGCGAACCTGCGCCAGCGCGCGGTCGCTTTCACGTCGTCGAGCAGTGAATAGACCACAGGGGTCGCGATCAAGGTCAACAACAACGACAACGTTTGACCACCAATAACCACGATCGCGATCGAGCGACGCTCTTCGGCGCCTGGGCCAGTGCCCAGCGCTAGTGGCATCATGCCTGCGACCAGCGCCAGCGTCGTCATCAGAATCGGTCGCAAGCGATCGCGGTTGCCCTGCATGATCGCTTCGTGACGTTCCATGCCCTTCGCGCGCAGGTTGTTCATGTGATCGATCTGTAGAATCGCGTTCTTCTTCACCACACCAAACAAGACGAGCACACCCAGCGCCGAATAGAGGTTCAACGTGTCGCCCGTGCCCCACAACGACAGCAGCGCAAACGGCACCGAGAGCGGCAAGCTCAAGAGAATCGTGAGCGGGTGCACAGTGCTCTCGAACTGCGACGCGAGAATCATGTACATGAAGATCACAGACAGGATGAACGCCCAGATAAATTCCGTGAACGTCTTCTCGAGTTCGCGCGCGCGACCGGAAACTGTGGTGGTGTAAGCCATCGGCAGGTTCATCTCACTGACTGCACCGCGCAGCGCCTCGATTCGATCCGCTAACGCATATCCAGGTGCGACTGATGCACGCACGGAGACTTGTCGCTCGCGATCGAGTCGATCGATTCGCGACGGGCTGGTGTCGCGCGTGATCTTGACGAGATTGTCGAGGCGTACAAGTCCGGCGCCGCCTCCACTGCCTCCTCGCGAAGAAGGAACCCAGAGTCGACTGATCGTATCCGCGTCGCTTCGGTCCGCTTCAGTGAGACGCAACTGCACGTCGTAATCTTCGTTGATCTGCTCGTCCCTAAACCGCGAGGCCTCTTCTTCACCGCCAACCATCAATCGAAGACTCGTAGCGATGTCGGAGGTATCAACTCCCAGATCGGCAGCGCGCGCGCGATCGATGCGGACGCGCAATTCGGGCTTGTTGAGTTTCAACGTGGTGTCGGCGTCGACGATGCCACCGAGTTTTTCAGATCGCTCCACTAACTCATCCGCGTAACCCGCGAGTGCCACAATGTCCGGACCACGAAATACGAAGTCGATGTCACTACGACCGCCGGCGCCGAAATTGAACGACCGACCATTGCGGACGCTGGTGCGCATCGGCGCGTACTTCCGCAGACGCCGCCGCACTTCCTGCATCACGTCCTGCTGCGTGTAGTTTCCTTTGAATGCGTTGAAGGGATTTCCCTTCTTGGTCTCGTTCCACAGCTTGGTGAACGAGAACGTGCGCTCCTCGTGCGGCGCGATGCGGACATACGCGTCGCCCTGATTCACACCGCCAAGAAAACCACCACCCGCGGATGACAAAATCATCGTCACACCGGGCGTGTCGAGAATGTCTTTCTCGATCGCCGTCATCGTCTCGTTCATCACCGCGAGGTTCGTACCTTCCGGTCCATTCACGCCGATTTCAAACTCAGCTTCGTCGACGTTGGTGGGAATGAACTCCTGCTTGACGGCGCGATAAAGCGGAATGCTTGTCAGCACCACGCCGAGTGATAGCACAGCGACCGCCAGCCGGTGACGCATCGCGAACGCGAGCAGCCAGGAATAGCCAGCGTCGATAAAACGGTAGAAACCGCGTCGTGAAGCCGGCTCGTCGTGCCCGCCTTTCGCGTCGCTAACGCGAATCAATCGCGAGCTCATCATCGGCGTCAGCGTGAACGAAACCAGCAAGCTGACCATGATCGCGACGGCTGCGGTGATACCAAACTGATATAGGAACCGTCCCGAAATCGACGACATGAACGACACGGGCAGGAAGATGACGACGAGCGAAAGCGTGGTCGCCAAAACGGCGAGACCGATGTCTTTCGTCGCTTCACGCGCCGCTTCTTTCGCTTCAATTCTCTTCTCTTCAATGAAGCGGAAGATGTTCTCCAGCACGACGATGGCGTCGTCGATGACCACGCCGACCATCAGCACGAGCGCCAGCATCGTGACGCTGTTGAGCGTGAAGTCGAGCGCTTTCATCATTCCGAAAGTCGAAATGACGGAGCATGGAATCGCCACCGCCGCGATGAGCGTCGAACGCCACGAGCGCATGAACACCAGCACGACCAGACTCGCGAGAATGCTGCCGAGGATCAGGTGGACCTGGATTTCATGAAGCGCGGCCTCGATGTAACGCGATTGATCGCGAATGACTTCGATCTTGACGTCGTCCGGTAGTTGAGAAGTAACACGCGGCAATGCTGCTTTCAAGCCGTTGATGACTTCGACTGTGTTCGCGCCTGACTGGCGACGAACGTCGAGCGTGACCGTGGGAACACCGTTGAGTCGGGAGAACGAGCGCTGCTCTTTGGTGCCGTCTTCAACACGGCCGACGTCGCGCAGTTTCACCGGCGCGCCGTTGACATTCGCAATGACAAGATCGCCGAACTGTCGTGGATCGGTAAACCTGCCAAGCGTGCGTAGAGTTAATTCTTCTTTGCCGGTGTTGACGTTGCCGCCGGGAACGTCTGTGTTCTGACGTTCAAGCGCCTGGCGAATCTGCGAGATCGAGATCTGGTACGCAGCCAGTCGTTCGGCGTCGATCCAAACGTTGATTGCGCGATCGAGTCCACCGACGACGCGCACTTCACCGACGCCACCGACGCGTTCGAGTTGCGGCCGCGCCGTTTTGTCGGCGAGCTCGGTTAATTCACGCAGCGATCGATCGGCAGTTAAAGCGATCGTCAGTACCGGCGTACTGTCGTTATCGAACTTTTGAACAACAGGCGGAGTGGCGTCTTCGGGAAGACGACGGCCCAGAGTGTTGACGCGATCGCGTACGTCCTGCGCGGCCGATTCGAGATTTCGATCGAGATTGAAAGTCGCCATCACCAGCGACGTACCCTGGCCCGAAACGGAGCGCAGTTCGCTGATGCCGTCGACGGTGTTGATTACCTCTTCAACTTGTTGCGTGATTAATGATTCGACTTCCTCAGGCGCGGCGCCCGGAAGTCCAACGCGAACAGAAACCGTAGGAAGATCGACGG
This sequence comes from Pyrinomonadaceae bacterium, assembly GCA_025923035.1. GTDB lineage: Bacteria > Acidobacteriota > Blastocatellia > Pyrinomonadales > Pyrinomonadaceae > PSRF01. The sequence goes on from JAICGQ010000075.1 coordinate 6,248, forward strand.
CCGGAAAACGATCGACGCCGAGTCTGAAGAAACCAGCCGCGCCCACCACGACCAGCGACAACACGATCATCGTCGCGAAGACAGGTCGGCGAATACATATTTCGGCTAGCTTTTGCATTTAAGATTGGTCGGTGGTCAGTAGTCCGTTGTCAGTAGTCCGTAGTTGTTGATCTCCGGCACAACTGACTACTGACTACTGACAACGGACAACTCACTCAATCACTTCGACAGCCTGGCCCGATTGCAGGTTGCCCGGATCGACGATGACTTTCTCGCCAACGCCGATCCCGGACACGATCTCCGTAAATTCCGCATTTCGGCGTCCGGTGGTGATGGGTTTCTCGAGGGCTTTGCCGTTTTGAACGACAATCACCTTCTCGATTCCAGCAAAAGTGACAATCGCACTGTTCGGAACTGTGACAGCCATCTTGGCGTCGTTCGTAACGATCTCGGCGTGCGCGAATGAGCCGGGCCGGAGTTTTCCATTGTTCCGAACGTCGGCTTCAACTACGAGCATGCGGTTTTGTTCGGCGATCACCGGACTCAGACGCATGATCTTGCCGAGGTAGACATTGGTGTCGCCTTCGACTGTGACGCGAACATCCTGACCGGTGCGGATCACCTGCGACTCCCGTTCCGGTACTTGTGCGCGCAAGCGCAACGGGTCCATGCGAACGATGTTGACGACGGGAGCTCCAGCAGCGAGGTATTCACCAACGCTGGTTCGTTTCTCCTGCACGATTCCATCAAGCGGCGCGAGGACGTTCGTGTCTTTCAACTGCTGTCGCGCGAGCGCGAGTTCAGATCGTCGTTGGGCCAACACGCCCTGGCGATTGCGAATTTCTTCGTACGCGTCCTGGTATCGACCTTCGGCGACTTTAAATAACGAAGTGGCGGAATCAAATTCCGCTTTCGCGATCACGCCCTGTTCGACCAATCGCGCGGCGCGATCGCGATTGAACCGCGCTTCGTCGAGCACTGCACGGGCCTGCCGCACCGTTGCAGTCTGTTCGGGATCGACGCGATCGTCTTCACCTTCAGGCGACAATCCCAAGCGTGCACGCGCTTGCGCCAGCGAAGCTTCCGCTTGCTGCACGCGCAGACGGTAATCTTCGGAGTCGACGTTTGCGATTACTTGTCCCCGAGAAACTACGGAGCCGAGATCCACCGAGATCACGCGCACGCGACCCGGTACTTTCACGCTGACCGTCGTTTGATCGTAAGCGGCGAGCGTGCCGTTTGCGGTGACTGTTTCGCCGAAAGGTGTTTCGGCAACGGCGGTGGTTCTAACCTGTCGGGCGGCCGCTGCTCCGGGACCGCCTTGTCCCTGACGCTGCTGTGCCTGATAGTCGCTTTTGCAAGAGGTGAAAAAGAGTGCCGCCAGTACCAGCGGCACACCTATGCCATAAATCCTAGTCCGAGACATCCGTTGCAGTTTAGCACGCAGGCGGGCCAACTTGGAGTCCGTCAACCCAACTTTACATTCCTTTACATTTCTATCGCGAAAGGTCAAAAGCTGCGACGAATAAGGTATGAAAACTTGATGAAAATCGTGCGTGAGTTGCGACGGAAACCGGGTACGACTTCCGGCTTGAAGGGATGGAAACTGTCGTAGTTGAGATCGTCGTTGTAACCGGCGTAGAAGGCGGTGCCGGGGCTCGGGGTCCAACCAAATAGCGCTTGCGAACGCAACCTCGAATTCAATGTGTTGTAGTCGAGAATCAATCGCGCAAACGTGGCGTTCGTGAACTGGTACGTGCCGCGCAGGGTCATGATGTTGATCTTGAACGCGTAACGATCAGTGTCGTAGCGCTTGAGTTGTTGGCTGTTGATGCCGAACGACGTGCGGAGTTCGTTTGTCGGTTGATATGTGACGTTCGCGTTAAACTGCAGCAAATCGCCGCGACCCGGATCGAGTGGAGCTACCGCCGTACACACCGCCGGGCGATTCTCATCCTCAGGGTTGCACTGACCGGCTGCCTGCGCAGCCGCCTTCTCCCCGGCTAACTGCAGAGCAAATGGACTCGCGCGCGGATACTTATTGCTGCCGCTGCCGAAATCGAGATCCATGTGCCCCCACCGCTTCGTGATCTGGCCGTTGAATTGAATCTTCTTGCTGAAGTTCGAACCGGCAAAGAACGAGAGGTGCTGCTTGTCTGAAGCGCGCTCGTTGCCTGGTCCAAAGAACGTGCACGGCGGGCGTCGTTGATCTCTCGGCAGATGAAAATCCTGACCGCCGGGATCGCACGGTCGTGCTTCTCGCGTCGCTCCGAATTCCCTGTCAAACAATCGCTCGTAACCCGGTTCCCACCACATACCAGCCCAACTATTCCGCGGTAACTGCAACTCAACCAAATTCTCCGCTTCCCAGGCGTACATCTGGGCCTGCCAGTTGTACTGGATATGGGCCAGGGTGTGATAGTGGAACGAGATGATCTTCTTCTTAGGATTGGGATCGGAGTTGTAGCGGATGAAGCCGTAGTTGAAATTTGAATTAGTACGCTGAACGAAACCGACGTCGGCGCGGTAATCCTGCGTGAACCCTTCGCCGTAAAACTCGTAGCCCCAGTTGCGGCCCGAAACGTTGTAACTGCCCACGTAGCCGAAGCCGTTGCCGGTCCGATACCGATTAATTCCGTCGTCAGGATCGAAGAAGAAGTTTCGCGAAGTGGTGCCGAGCATCTGGAAGCTGGCGGTTGTTTGCTTGTCGAGTCGGAAGCGCCCGTCGAAACCCAGAACCTGATTGTGTTTCTCGATGAAGTTGTACGTCGTGCCGATCAGTCCAATCGAATTCTCTTTGCCAACGTCGCGTTTGAGACGAAGCACGCCAATGTAGGCATTCTTATCGACGAAACGTTCCGCGTTGCAAACCTCAGTCGGTTTCAGCAACGCACGGCGCTCGATGCACGAAGCCAGCGACCCGCGATCGTCGGCGCTCAGGTTTCCTGGACCATTGTCACTGGCGACCATCACCCCAAACGTGTTGCGCCCGACCTTGCCCGTCGTCTTAACAGCGACGTCAGGATCGACAATCGAACGCGTGTGGACCGCCGTGATCGGTGTCTGAAAGATTTCAATGCCCTCAAGAAAGAACGGACGCTTCTCGGGAAAGAAGATCGGGAACCGTTGATTCGCGGTGACGACGAGTTGATCCGCTTCCACCTGGGCGAAGTCAGGATTGATCGCAAGATCGACAGTCACGGCCGAACTGGGAATAAACTTCGCAGTCAATCCCATCTCGAACCCGACCGGCTCGTTCACGATGCGTCCCGGATCGCCCGCCAGCGGTAACGGTGGAAACGATCCGACGAAGCGGCTGTGCTGCGACACGGTCGCACTCGGAATCAGCTCGATCGTGCGTTCGACGGAGATGCCTTCGAGTCCGGTCAGATGTCCGGCCTGACTCAGATTGCTGTCGATGCTGCGCGAAAACGGCATCCACGAATCGAGCTCGTTTTCGAAGCGCTTGATGCGGCGGAAGAAATGCGCGCCCCAGAGCTTTCCTTTGCCTGCTTCAAAACGAAGCGACTTGAACGGGATCGCGATCTCAACCGTGAAACCGTTCTCATGGACCACGCCTTTCGATTCCATCAGCAAGTCGACGCTGAAGTCTTCGCCGCGGCCCTCGGTGAGGATGCCGTCGGCCTGGATCCCGAGCGGATTGAAGAAAGCTTCAAACGCTTTTCGCTTGTCGTTGAAAGTATCGAGAAAAAAACCGACGTAATCGTCCTGAAAAATGTTGTCGCGCTTCGCAACGGTGGCGCGGATCTTGTCAGGCTCGTCAGTCGCTTTGAAAGCGATGTAAATAAACTTCGGATCGAAACCGAGTAAGACTTCGGTCGGTCTAGAAGGAGGTGTGTTGTCGCCCGGTTGGATCTGGTAGAAGTCTTTCAACACGATTGCTTTCTGCCAGACTTCTTCGTTGAGCTTGCCGTCGATTACCGGCGGCTGTTCGAATTTTGGGAGCACAACCGGGTTGGACTTTTCGGGAGGTAGAACAAAGCTGCCTTTCGCGGCGGCGGACGGCGCGGGAGCGTTGACGTTCTTAACTTGTGCGGGACTCGGAGCAGGTGCGGGAGTGGAATTCGTGGCTGGTGCGGGAGTGGATGCGGGGACGCCATTCGACTTCGCAGGCGTCTGCGCATTTGCGCAAACGGTGCAGCCGAGCAGCAGCACGAGCGCACGAATACACCTGGGAGTTCTCATTTAGAACAGCGTTATGTTTTTTGAAAAGCGTGTTCCAGGCCGCGAAGGAACACAGAGTTTTAGTTACGGGGGCGAAGAAGAATCTTTCCGTCGCCTGACCTGAGAATGAATACCTGACCGCCGTTTCCGACCTTCCACCTCTTTAGACGTGGCGAGCGCGTAATATCTTCCGCGACGGGAAAACCTTCGTTACTGATCTCATCAGGCAAGTTGGTTTCGATGGTGAAGCTGGAACCGGCCGGCACTCGCAAAGAGATCTCGCCATCTCCTGTTCTTGCCGAAAGCGCTTTGAAGATACCGTCGAGAGCGATTGCGCCATCGCCGGTGCGCGCATCAACCTGGCCGTCAAACTTCGAAATCTGAATCGTGCCGTCGCCAGTATTGACGCTTAACTGGCCGCCACTGTTAGCAACCTCGATCGATCCGTCTCCTGAACGAAGAGTGATGTCGCCGGAAACTCCATCGAGCGAAACCGCGCCGTCACCGGACGACACATGCAACGTCGACTGACGTGGAACGAATACGTCGAACGCAACGCTGGCGTTACGCTGGTATTCATTACGCGCAGTGATCATGATCGTGGTTCCGTTCTGTTCGGTCAGGATGTCGATCTGTTTCAGGGCTTCGTCACTATCGGCGCGCGACGTCGCAGTGTATTGGACTTCCTGCTTGTCCCAACCGCGTACGGTGACCTGACCGTCAAAGGTGTTGATGTTCACGCGTGGCGTGCCGCTGACTGCAAACGACTTCGTTTCCTGCGCAGACTTTTGATAGCCAACGCCTGCGCCAACCCCACTGCCGGCACCTGCACCTGCTCCCGCGCCAGCACCAGCTCCGGCGCCAATGCCTTTCGGCTTGACCATTCTCCGCTCGAGCCTGATTTCGTTCCGGAGCTCTTGCTGCAACTGCCGTTGTAATTCTCTTTGCGCCTGCTCCATTTCGCGCTGCGCGTCACGCAACGCTGCGTCGACCTTACGTTGCGCATCACGTTGCGCCTGAAGTCTGATCCGTGAAGTCTCGATGCCCAGGCGGCTTGCTTCGGCAACCGCGGACGCTTCTTCGACTCTCCTGGCCGCGTCGACTTCGATCGCCCGATCCAATCCGTTCCGCGACGCTTGCCGGTCAATCACGACCGACATAGCAGGACTGATCGCTCGTCCATCCTGAGCGTGACTGATCTTGATCGACCCGTTCACGTTCCCGAGTTTGATCTTTGGACCACCGGTTCCGATCTGCCCTTCGAGGTTGTGGCCCACGTACTCGCCATGCTGCACCTGCAAGCCAAAATCATTGCTGATGCCGCCATGCACGGTGCCCGCGCGAATCGACGCGTTTGCGTCTGACGGGATGACCAGAGTGACGCCGCCGTTCACTGAAGCGAGTGAAATCGGTTTCGCTTCGTCAAGGTGTGTAAAAGTCGCGTGCAATTGGCCGTTGATAGTCGAGAGTTTTGCTTCGCCCATCAGCCCGCGCGCAACGACTTTGCCGTTGATCGACGAGGCTTTGACGTTTCCTTCAACGCCGTCGATATCGAGTGAGCCATTGACGAGCTCGATCGTGTCGAGCACGGCTTTACGCGGAACGGTCAGCGTGTATTCGACGATTGCGGGATTGTTGTAGCGTCCTTCACCACTGCGGAAATTCTGGTTGCCTTCCGGATAGTCGGTCTTGATTCTGATGTTCTCTTCAGTGGTCGTAACGTCGATCTTGGCTTCGTCCAAACGTTCTTTTCGATAGGCTTTTTTGATCGCGTCGACCTGGACTGCAGCACGATCCCAAACTTTGATCTGTACTCCACCATTGATATTTGAAAGGCTGACCCGGCCGGCGGCTGACAGTGGATATGTTTGATGGAATTCTTCGCGCAGCTCCTGAGCTGGTTGTGCCGGACTCGCCGTGCAATTCTCAGTCGCGGGTACCGACGGCACCGGGCGAATGTCCTGCCCTATTAAACTCGTCAAACCGGTAGCTGTCGCCAGACCGGTTCCAATACTCACCAGACCGAGCAGGAGAATAACTATGGTGATGAGGCGCTTCGTCAACATTGTTTCGGTTCCTTAAAGAGAGTCGCTAGCCTGCGCTGCGTAGATTAAGCGCACGGTTCAAAGTTCGCAAAATCTCCCGCTCTTCCGGCTTGATTATAATCTGCCGGTTCGGAGTTTTGATTTTCGGGACTTTGAACTCGAAATGGGAAGGAACAGCAAATTCATCCTCGCCGTCACTATCGGCCAAGATCATGACTTTGAGGTCAGCCTCCCGCCGCGCCTGCTTCCGCAGCTCCATCAATTCAATGTCAGCAGAGCGATGACTACGTAACGCGGCCACCGCCTGTGGCCCACGGCGTGTCGACCGCTCTGCGACAACAGGTTTTCCCACGTCCTTGATCTTCGCTTCTACCCGAGCAACAGCGCCCCCCAACTGCACTGGATCCACCGGTTCGGCTGATTCAAGCGCATGACTTCTTTCGCAAACCTCAACTGTTTCAACTGCCTGCGGGATTTCAGCGGGAACGGGAACAACCTCCTCCGACGCCTGCGGCGCAACTGCATTCGACCACTTCGCAACCAAATCACTTGTGTCGCGAGAAAACTCCCGCAACAGATTCAATTCCTTCATGGCGCTGGAGAATGCCGTCAGACCGACTACTAACAATAGGATTACTCGGTAGGATTTTCTCTCGCCGCTTTGACCCACGCTGTTCATTTTCCTGGACCCTTCAGTTTTAAGGCCGAGAGCAGTCAGTTCGAATAAACCTTACCAACCACCCTCGGCCCTTCTGCGTTGCTCTGTAGTAAGAACACCAGACCTCGAAAGGTTGTGGCAATAAATTATCCGTGATTTTTCGGGAGAATTTGCGTCGGGTCAGATCTTTTTCAAACGAACCGTCCCGCCGAAGGAAGCGACCGAGATCGTCGCATCACCACTGCCGCAAATCGCCGTCACACGCCTTAAAGCATAGGGAACAACCGTTGCCGGCTTCTCGACCGGGATCGGCGCGATGATCGGTCCAGTCTTATGCGGCGGATGGCCTTTGGCGACCGGCGCTTTACCGCCCGCGGCTGCTGGCGGCGCCGGAGTTCCCGGTTTCGACACGGAATCGACCTTTGCCGGCGCTGCTGCTGGTGGCGGTGTTGGCGCTTCGAGGTACTTCAACGCGAAATCTGAAACGATATCGCGCCTTTCCGAAACTTTCGCATTCAACTGAAAGGACGAGTCGTGCGGCAGTGCGAGCACGACGTCGCCCGTCATGTTCGTGAACGAGTAATTCCCGGAGCGCGCCAACGGACCCGTCATCGTTACCGTCCCATTGACGGTTTTCGCCATCACTTTCGGATTGCTGACGCGATCCAACTGAATGTCGCCACTAACAGTTCCGACTTCAAACGTGTCTTCTTCGGACGCCGGTTTGACGTTCGCGACTTCGACGATGCCACCAGCGGAACTCAAATTCACACGACCACTCGAGTCTTTCAACGAAATACTGCCGCCGACGCTGCCTGCTTCGATGATCTTCGTCACTCGTTCGATCACGATGTTTCCGTTTTGCGAACCGGCATACGCGGCTGATACACCGGCAATAGTTATATCGCCGTCACGAGTCTGCACCTGGACCGTCGCGCCGGCCGGCACTTGCATGTCGACGTCGGCGAGCGCCTGGCAATCCATAATCTTCGCGTTTGGTTTGGGAGCGGAGTCCGAAACCATCACGTCGACGCGCCATGCAGGTGTCGTAGGTTCTTTAACTTTATCGAGACGCCGAAATTCGATGTGACCTGCGTCTGCCGAGGTTACGCGGAGTTCATTCTTTTCCCAGCCCCGCACTCGCAGCGTCCCCGAAGCGACACACAGAGTTACAGTTAGCTGCGGACTAACCGGGATCGACCGCTCCGTTTTTTCGCCCGGATCTGCAGTCGGATTGGATTCTGTTTTTGCTGTGTGTGCGGGGGTCGTACCTGCGAGGGAGAAGATAAGGCCGGCTACCGCCGAAACTACCAACAACTTCATTGTCAACTTAGGACCGGGCCTTTCAGTGAGACCGACCTCCACTCAAGCGAGCATCAGCGATTGTATTGAGCAGATCGACCTTACTTTGATAGGCAGCAAACATGAAATCGGCCGCGTCGGTATCGTTTGGATTGTTCTTTGCGGCATTGCGCGTCGCGGCGATGGCGCGATCGACAACGGCGAGGTTGCGCTCGTATTCAACTTGCAGTGATGGGCGCATGGCGTTCTTGTTCGACTTGATTGTCGAATCGAGTCGCGCAATGGCTCGCAAGTAGGAGCGTTCGCCGAGAAGGAGTTTTACGTGATTGGCAACCGCTTCAGTTTGCGGAGCAGAAGAACGAGGTGAACGTGTGGCCCTAACCACCGGACGCTTTTCTGCAACCACAGGTTGAGTCTCTTTTGGAGCTGCGGCAATCGCGTCTGACTGACCGGCCTTATCGGTAAGGGGCGCTGCGACTGACTCAGGCTTATCAGTGTTACTCGCCACCGTCGGCTCCACGCCAGTCTGCTGGTTGTACTTCACTACTCCGATAACCGCCGCAAAAGCGAGCACAACTACGAGGCTCGCATATCCCAGAGTACGTTGAGAGTTGAAAATGAAGACGTTCGCTAGAGAGGCAAAGAGTCCGACTTTTTGGGCACGTCCGGCGTTGGCAACGCGCTCGCCGAGCACAGCCGCGTCGATACGCTCGCGCAGCGCTTGTGTAGGCACGCTTACTTCAAATTCCGCATGCAGCGCGGACGTCAGGAGCGCTGCTTCTTCCGCCACCTCCCGTGCCGCTGCGGCACACGTCACGCACGCAGCTAAATGCGAAGACGCTCTTTCCATCAATTGCGGGGAAAGCTCGCCATCGAAATAGCATTGCAACGTTGCCTCGTCCAAACACCTTGTCATCGTCTGCCTCCGATCTTACCGTACACCCTCGCAAACTCCTTACGGCCGCGAGCCACCAAACTGCCGATGTTTGTCTCCTTGAGCGACAAACTGGTGGCAATCTCGCGATATGAGAGGCCTTGCTGTTTCAGCAGCAGGCAACTTCTCATCGGCTCCTTTATCTTGTCCAAAGCCCGGCGTGCTTCTTCGATTGCCATGCGGCGCTCGTAATCTTCAGCCGGTGCTTCAGCCGCGGCGGAGCCGTCTTCCGTCGTTGTCCGGTGATACTCATTGTCGCGAACCATCGAGCGGCTTTGCCCCCGCAAGGTGTTTCGCGCGACGTTGAGCGTCACACGCAAAAGCCACGCCCTGAGCAGATCCTCGCCCGGGGTAGCATGGAGGTTGCGATACAGTCTCAGAAATACTTCCTGCGTCACGTCTTCGGCGAGGGCTGAGTCGCGAACGACGGCCCTTGCCGTTCTAAAAACGGCGCGGTGATGGAGGGTAAACGCTTCGTCGAAACTGAGCGGAGCAACCGCCTCAGTCCCGATGTCGTTAGGCATGGACTCGATCAAAGCTCTAGCTTGTCCGTTCATCAATCACCGCTCTCTCAACAGTGCAAACACCGCAAG
>JAICGQ010000076.1 GCA_025923035.1 Pyrinomonadaceae bacterium
GTCAACTTGTAGAAAACCGATGACGCCGCTAATCGGCGCCTGGATGTCGCAGTAACTAAGATCGAGTTGCGCTTGCGTGATTCTCGCCTGGCTCGCGGATACTTCCGCGCGCGCGCGTTCGATCGTGTATTTCACTGCGGCCTCGAGATTGGTGAGATTCGCCTTGCGCGAATCGACAGTTGCGCGAGCGGACTTCTGCGTGGCCAGTGCCGCATCAAGATCTTGTTCCGTTACGGCTCTTTCTTTCGCGAGCGGAGCAAGCCGGTTGACGTCCTGATCTGCTCTCGTCAGGACGGCCTGCGCATCGGCCAGTTCGGCCTGGGCCTGGAGAACGTCGGTGCGTTGCTGTGCCTGCGCCAGATCGGACGCTGCTTTCACAGCGAGCGCACGGGCTGACTGTAGCGCCGCTTCGAAAGGACGTTTGTCGATGGTGAACAACAACTGTCCCTTTCTCACTGCCGAGCCTTCTCTGAAGTAAACCTTCTGAAGTGTTCCCTCGACGCGCGCACGCAGTTCAACGGTTTCCTCAGCGGTTGTCTGGCCGACAAACTCGCTATAGATCGGCACCGTTTTTTGACTCACCTCGGCGACGATGACCGAAGGTGGCGGCGGGGCCGCAGCTTCATGTTTCGCGCTTTTACCGGAGCATGCCGCACCGGCGACCGCCACAACGAGCGCCGCCAGTGCAAGCCAAAAATTTCGCAAGTGCAGGATGTTCATGGGCAACTCCTAAACTCTTCTGCAGTTGAGTTCTAATCAAGACTTTCGGATTTAATCCTTACTGGCATTCTAGGTTCCGCGAGGAAATGCCCAACACTGGCAAAATTGACAGTACTAAGGTTGAGGAGGCTCTCTTAATGAGGAAGGGGTATGTTGAGGGAACTGCTGATTGCTTTGTCGGTGGTGGCTGTTTGCGTTGTGATTCACACCGCCGGCCTCGTACTTTTTGGCCAGTTCTTAATCGACAAGTTTCCCAAACTTCAACGAACGGCGTCGATGACTCGCCAGATCCTCGCGCTCATGCTGGTTTTTGCAGTCGTCATGGCGCTCCATCTCATCGAGGCGACCTTGTGGGCCATCTTCTACCACCTGCGCGGGCTTTTCGACGATTTTGAAACAGCGCTCTACTTTTCCCTGGTGACGTACGGAACGATGGGATTCGGCGATGTGGTGCTGCCGCAGCGTTGGCGGCTGTTGAGCGGAATCGAAGGGATTTCGGGAGTGCTGTTATGCGGACTATCGGCGGCTTTCATTTTCGCGGTCATCAATGCGCTTTTTAAGAGACGCATGCAGCAACGGAATGCGCCTGTCAAAACTTACAGTTCTTCAGAATCTGGAATGGACTGACAATGTGAGTGAGATTCTGAGAATTAGCGGAGGCCCCATGGGAGTTTTAAGTTCACGAAGACGCCTGGTCTTGATCGGCTGTGTAATTCTCGCCGGCGCGGTATCGGCGAACGCGCAAAAGGTGCGTGTAGGCGCTGACCCAACAGTCGATCTCAATACCTACAAGACGTACAACTGGTCGCAGGGATCGTCGGGCGCGAACCCGGTCGTGAATCAAATAATCATCAATGCCGTTGACGCGCAATTCGCCGCCAAGGGCATCAAGAAAGTCGAGACGGATCCGGATCTCACGCTGTCGGCGTTTGTTTGGACCGAGAGCGACATGCAGGTTTCGAATCCGAGTTGGGCGCCGTCGTTGAATTCAATCGCGACCGGCGTGGCAGTCGGATCTCAAAGCTGGGTCGTGACCAGAGGAACGCTCGTTGTTCAGATGTCCGACACCAAGACCAAGAACGAAGTCTGGCGTGGCACGGCGACCGACACGATGAAGAACAATCCAACGGGTGACAAGATCAAGGACGCCAAGACTGCCGAGAAACCGATCAAGAAGGCCGTCGAGAAGATGTTCAAGCAGTTTCCACGTACGTCGCAGAAGTAATTTGGCAGTTATTTGTATTTCAAAAAACGAGTGAGGGTTTGGCGTGCCAACCTGGCTATATGAAATGTCATCCTTGCGCGCAGCCCTGCTGTTGGTTGCGTTTGTAGAGCTGGTTTCGTTGATCGGTTTGCTTCTCGCCCGGCGTTACCTTGTTCCCAAACTTCACTATGGCGACGGTATCAACGATGCGGTCAGCGGCATCGTGCAAGCGGTTGGTGTGTTCTATGGAATTACGGTAGGACTGATCGCGGTAGCCGTTTGGAACACTTATACAAGCGCTTCCGGCCTCGTATCTAATGAGGCGACGGCGATTGGAGCGCTGTATCGCGACGTCAACGGTTATCCCTCTCCATTGCGCGAGGAGTTGCGGGAGAAGTTGCGTGACTACACGGTTTTCGTCGTCAACGACGTCTGGCCCGCCCAGAAAACCGGGCAACTTCCGAAGGGAGGCACTGCGCGGATGGATGAGTTCCAACACGCGTTGTATGCCTTCGAGCCGGCTACTCAGGGCCAACTCGCGCTCCATACCGAAACGCTGCGCGCCTACAACACTCTGATCGAATACCGCAATTTGAGAAGGGATGCCGTCGACAGCGGGCTATCAATCACAATGTGGGCCGTGATCTGGCTGGGCGCTGCAATCAGTATTGGCGTCGCATATTTTTACCGGATCGAAGATGTGAAGCTGCACGCTGCGCTCGTCAGCCTGATGGCCGGGTTTCTGGCATTGGTCCTGTTCATGATCACAATCAACGACAAGCCGTTCTACGGTTACGCCAGTATTCCTTCAACTCCTTACCAGATGATTATCGATAACGTGATTGACAAGTCGAAGTAACGCCCGCGCGATTACGATCGATCTCCTGTCAAAAATGACAGTTATCCAGCCCTGGCGGCGCTCCTACAATTCGCCCATTATGAAGTTAACAATCACCTCCATCCTGCTCGCTGCCCTCTTATTTCCAGTACCGAGCGTGTTTGCGCAGACCGGAACGAACCGCGCGCCGCAAAAGGCGTCGGACAAGGGTTGGCCGCGCGGGTACAGTCTGCCGAGCGAAGCGCAGATCGTGATCTACGAACCGCAGATCTCGAGCTGGGAGGACCAGAAGCGTCTGTTGGCTTTTGCCGCGATCTCGTATGTCGCCAAAGGCGAGCAAAAGCCGGCGCTGGGCACGATCAAGCTGGAGGCAGAAACGGAAGTAGCGCTCACGGAGCGTCTCGTAAAGTTCTCAAAACTCAAGATCGTCGAAACCAACTTTCAGACACTTTCCAAAGAACAAACACAGGAAATCGTCACCGCGATCGAAAAGAACTTTCCCGAAGAGGACCGCTTTATCGCGCTCGATCGAGTGCTAGCCTTCGTTGATAAGAGCACGATCAATCCGAAGAACGTCCAGGGGCTCAAGAGCGATCCGCCGCTAATCATTCTTACCGAAACGCCTTCTATTCTGGTGAGTTTCGATGGCGATCCGATTTGGAGTCCGATCAAGGACAACGAGCTGAAGTTCGCCGTCAACACAAACTGGGACATCTTCCAGCATCAGCCGACAGGTCTCTACTACCTGCGTAACGACACGTCATGGTTGCGAGCCACGGATCTGAAAGGCTACTGGTCGCGAGCGGCAAAGCTCCCGGACAGTTTCAGCAAATTGCCTGATGAGGAAAACTGGAAAGACGTAAAAGCGAACCTTCCAGGCGCCGCCGCCAAAACGCTCCCGAAGGTTTACGTCACCACGGCTCCCACGGAACTGATCTATATCCAAGGCAAGCCAAAATACGAGCCGGTTCCCAATACCGGACTCCTGTGGATCAGCAACACGGAAGCCGATCTTTTCCGGATGGGAGAAAACGGTGCGGTTTATTACCTCGTCGCCGGCAGATGGTTTACCGCGCCGGGATTGGGCGGACATTGGACCTTCGCTACTCCGAACCTGCCCGAAGACTTCCGCCGGATTTCCGTCGAACACCCGCGCTCGCGTGTGCTCGCATCGGTGCCGGGAACGCAGCAGGCGGCAGAGGCTGTTCTGCTCGCGGAGATTCCGCAGATCGCTCGCGTCAATAAAAAAGAGATAGCGGCGCCCGACGTCATTTATCAAGGCGATCCGCAATACACGCAGATCTCAGGAACAGCACTTCAACGCGCGGCGAATACTGACAAGCAGATCATCAAGGTAGGCGAAATCTACTACCTGTGCTACCAGGGAATTTGGTTCCAGTCCAACAGTCCGAAAGGGCCATGGACCCTCGCCGAATCTGTTCCGAAGGACATCTACAACATTCCGCCGAGCGATCCTGCTTACAGCGTGACCTACGTCACGGTCCAGGAAGATGACGACGATGACGATTGGGTCACATACGCGGCCTACGCCGGCTACACAGGATTGATGATCGGTTGGGGTTGCGCGGTGTGGGGCACCGGCTGGTACTACCCGCCTTACTACTACGGCGGTATCTATTACCCGTACTGGCGTACTTACGGTTACGGCGCCTGGTACAACCCCTACACCGGAATTTACGGGACCGCCGGAAGAATCTATGGACCATACGGCGGCGTCGGTTTCGGTGCTCGCTACAACCCGTCCACCGGTACCTACGCACGCGGCGCGTTCGCTTATGGACCATACGGAGCACGCGGCGCCGCGCAAGCCTACAACCCGCGAACCGGAACCTACGCCCAAACACGACAGGGATCGAATGTTTACGGCAGTTGGGGATCGACGTCCGTGCAGCGTGGTGACGATTGGGTAAACACAAAACGGTTCACAGGCAGTTCTGGCAATACGACGCGCGTCACCCGCGGCGACGACGGCAGCATGATCTCGCGTCGCGGACAGGACGGCCGCGGCTTCGTCGGCACTAAAGGCGATAGCGTTTATGCCGGTCGCGATGGAAATGTTTACCGACGCGATGGAAGTGGCAACTGGAGCAAGTGGGATAACGGGAGTTGGAACCCGGCATCGCGACCGGAACAGCGAGCCGGCGGAAGCGACTCCGTTCGCGACAGCATGTTGAGCGATCGCGGACGGCAGACCGAACGAACGGACCGGGCTGAACGAGCCAGGGGCGAACGAGCAGGTCAAACATCAAATAGAGCCAGCCAAATGGATCGCGGAACGTTGAATTCGCTCGAACGCGATCGGGCCGCACGGAGTATGGGTTCACAACGCTCGCGAGACTTTGGTTCGTACAGCCGGAGCCGCAGTAGTGGCAGTGTTGGCGGTTACGGCGGGTCCCGCGGTGGCGGATTCTCCCGGGGCGGTGGTGGAGGTTTTAGGGGAGGCGGTCGCAGGCGCTAAAGGACAAAGGGGCGATTCCGTAGCGCAGGCGACTTCCCTGATGCGCGGAAGCCGCAGACTCGACATGGGGAGATGTCACGCACCGAGCGTGACACTCAGAGACTGCGGCCCCGCGCTTTTCGTTTCATATGGTTGATTGACATACCGACTAAAAACCAATGCTCTCCCCGGCAACCATAATTCTCTTAGGCCTTCTTGTACTTGCACTTCTGATTATCGGTCTACTGATCATCCGCGGTGGCAAACGTCCTGTTGCCAACACTTCAGACAATGAAGATCTCTTCCGCAGCATAGCGGACGCGGCGCCGGTGATGATCTGGATCGCCGGTCCCGACAAGAAGCGCACCTACTTCAACAAACGCTGGCTCGAGTTCACCGGACAAGATCCCGCACAATGCCTGCAGGAGGGCTGGACGCAGAGCATCCATCCTGACGACGGCGCGCACACTCTCGAGACCTACGCCGCCAATTTCGATCAACAGAAGCCTGTCCACATGGAGTATCGCCTGCGCCGAAACGACGGCGAGTATCGCTGGGTCTACGATTCAGGCATACCGCGATTTTCCGCAGACGGCGCGTTTCTCGGTTACATCGGTTCGTGTATCGACATCAGCGAACGCAAGGAATCGGAAGTGGCGTTGCAAAGGGCAAACACGGAGCTTCATCAACTGAAAAACCAGTTGGAGGCGGAAAACATTTACCTGCAGCAGGAGCTGCAACTGGACGAAAAGTTCGGCGAGATCATCGGTCAAAGCGATGCGATCAAGTATGTACTGTTCAAGATCACGCAGGTCGCTCCCACGGACACGACCGTACTCGTTACCGGCGAAACGGGTACCGGAAAAGAGCTGGTGGCGCGTGCGATTCATGGCGCCAGCGCGCGTAAGGATCGTCCTTTAATAAAGGTGAACTGCGCCGCGCTTTCTCCCACGCTGATCGAAAGCGAATTGTTTGGACATGAAAAGGGATCCTTCACCGGCGCTGTCGGCCGCAAGGAGGGAAGGTTTGAGCTGGCAAATGGCGGCACCATTTTCCTGGATGAGATCGGCGAGCTGCCGCTGGAGTTGCAGGTAAAGCTGTTGCGCGTGATTCAGGAGAGTGAGTTTGAAAGGATCGGCGGCAACAAGACGATCAAGGTCGATGTCCGAATAATCGCCGCCACAAATCGCAATTTGAAACTTGAAGTCGATCAGGGGACGTTTCGCGAAGACCTTTGGTATCGCGTAAACGTCTATCCGATCACGATGCCGCCGCTGCGCCAGCGCAAGGAAGACATCCCGTTGCTGGTCGAACATTTTGTAAACACGTATGCAAGGAAGTTTGGTAAGAACATCTCGTCTGTCTCACCGCGGACGCTGGAGGACCTGGAGTCTCACTCCTGGCCGGGGAACATCCGCGAATTGGCGAACGTGATCGAGCGCGCCGTTATCCACACTCATGGCAGCGTGCTGCAAGTTGTTGATCATTTCAAACCCGTCATTGAGACAGTGCCGACAGAGACGTTGGAAGAAGTCGAACGTGAGTACATTGTCCGCACGCTGGAGAATACCGGATGGCGGATCGAGGGTCCCCACGGAGCCGCGAAAATTCTTGGGTTGAATCCGAGTACACTGCGAACGCGCATGTTAAAGCTCGGAATACAGCGGCGTCGCGCCTCATTCAACTAACAGTGTTGGTCCACATACTCAAGAGGGAGCGATTCCCGCGATCGTTTGTCCACGCATAATCGCAGATCCCGCGAAATACAACGGTGGGCGAAAGGCCTGACGCCGGCTCACGTAGTTTGCCCGCGGATTAAAGTGTTCACAGCACAAGATATAAACGATGTCAGGAAAACTCACTTTGCTTGTGCACGGTTCTTGCTGTGCAACAAGGCACAGGTTTAGCCTCCGCCCCGAAGTTGTTTAAGCCCAGTTCAGACTAGTCCGTG
Source organism: Pyrinomonadaceae bacterium (assembly GCA_025923035.1). Classification (GTDB taxonomy): domain Bacteria; phylum Acidobacteriota; class Blastocatellia; order Pyrinomonadales; family Pyrinomonadaceae; genus PSRF01. The sequence continues at coordinate 7,172 of JAICGQ010000076.1, forward strand.
TGCGGTTGAAGGCGAAGTGTGCGGCTTCGCTGTTTCCCGACAACAGGTGAAGTGTGCCGTGATGATCGTTAACACGACCAGGATAACCGTCCAACCAGAGAAGCGAACCGAGTTTCTGCAAACCATCGGTCGACTGATCCACCCGAGCAAGAATGCGAGGGGATGTCGCTCGTTCGATTTTTATCTCGACGCGACAGATGAGAACTCGACTTTGTTGGTTAGCGAGTGGGACACGGAAACAGATTTGAACAACTATCTCAACTCCGAAGATTTTCGGGTGTTGAGGGGGGCGATAACAGTGTTGTGTCTGCGCAGCATCGACTCGAAAGCGAGTGTCACTTCGAGTCTGTGCAACCGCTGATCGTTTGTGACTGACGCCATGTTTTCAGGTACTGCTAAACACCGACTTCGTGCAGTCACGGCTGATGACCATCCGCCTGACGTTTCATTGCGAGCGATGGTCGATGCCTGTGTTTCGAACGTCGCCGTGCTCGATGAGTCGGGCTGCATTATCTACGCGAGCAAAGCGTGGCACTTGCTTGAACGGAACTGCGCTGCGAGGACCGCGGACGCTCACCCCTTCGAAACCTGCAGGAGATTTACGGAGTCGGAGCTTGAGGAAGAGGCGGCCATCACGCTCGCCGACGATATTCGTTCGATAGCCGTCGGCAAGCAGACCGAGTTTCACGGCAAGTATCACTTCACGTCGTTACCCGACTCGCGGCCGTTTGTAATGCACGCCGCACGCCTGAATCTGCCGGGGGCGTTTCGCGTCCTGATCACTTACGAAGAGCTGCCGTCTGTTCGGGAGCACGTCACAGAGAGCAAGGAAAGTCTGCTGGAGTTCCTGGGCACGAAGATCCTGGCCTGGGAAGGCGAGGTCGAGGGACAGCGATTCACTTACGTGAGCGAACATGCGGTCGAGATGCTGGGTTATCCCGTCACCGACTGGTACGAACCCAACTTCCTCGCCTCGCACCTTCACGCTGACGATCAGCATTGGGTGTTGGCGGCCTATCACAAACAGACGCGCATCAGCGAACACTTCGATCTGACGTTTCGCATGTGGGCCAGCGACGGACGGCTCGTGTGGGTGCAGAACCTGATCAGCGTCGGCTCTCAAAGCGCAGGGACGAGGAAGTTGCACGGCTTCATGATTGACGTTTCCGAACGAAAGCGCGCGGAAGAAGCGTTGAAAGCTCTTGGGGGACGATTGATCGCTGCACAGGAAGAAGAGCGACGCCGGGTCGCGCGCGAATTGCACGACGACTTCAATCAACGGCTCGCAGTCATGTCGATCGAGTTGGAACAGCTCGGGCGAAAGATTCAAAAACCGCTCGGGCTGCGTCGCTCGGTTGAACGTTTGCAGGATCTGGCGCAGGAGATTGCCGCCGAAATCCACCGGCTTTCGTACAAGTTACATCCCTCGAAGTTGGACCACCTGGGATTGGTAGCCGCGGTTAAGAGTTTATGCGGCGAACTGAGCGAGAGTGGGAAACTCAACGTCGAGTTTCATCAGACCGGTTTTCCGTTCGCGCTCGATCGCGACACGACTTTGTGTTTGTTCCGCATCGCGCAGGAAGGGTTGCGCAACTGCGTCAAGCACAGCAAAGCAGAATCGGCGCGCGTAGTTCTGACGCGAACTCGCAACTCCGTTCGTCTTTTGGTTTCCGACAACGGCTCGGGATTCAACACCAAAACAGCGTTGATGGAGAAAGGGCTGGGCTTCCTCAGCATGAAGGAGCGTCTTCACCTTCTCGGAGGTGAAATGAATGTTTATTCGAGACCGTCGCACGGCACACGGCTGGAGGCGTCGGTGCCATTGAAACTGGATTCAAACTCCCCAAGGAATCCGAATCCTTAACTGACCCGTTTACCTGATGGAGGTTACTTATGAAGCGCCCCCGCGTGATACTCGCAGACGACCACACACTAATTCTCGAGGCGTTAAAGAACTTACTTGAACCCGAGTTTGAAGTGGTCGGCATGTTTCCCGACGGGCTTGCACTGATGGAGGGCGCCCCCGCTCTCAACCCGAACGTCATCGTGCTCGACATCGGCATGCCCTCCATGAACGGATTGAATGCCGGTCAACGACTGAAGCAGGCAATCCCGCTCGTGAAGCTCGTTTACCTGACGATGAACCACGATCCGGACATGGCCGGCGAAGCATTTCGGCTCGGTGCGTCGGCGTATGTGCTCAAAAATTCCGCGGCCACGGAGTTACAAAAAGCGATTCGGGAAGTGGTGCGCGGAGGTTATTACGTAACGCCGCTCATGACGAAAGGTATGCACGGCTCGTTCGTTCAGAACTTCAAACTGCGAAAGAGCACGACTCCATTGACTCTGCGTCAGAAAGAGGTGCTGCAACTGCTGGCGGAAGGACGTTCGATGAAGGAGATTGCCTTCGTCCTTAACGTTTCACCGCGAACTGTTGCGTTTCACAAGTACACGATGATGGAGCACCTGCACATCCGCAGTAATGCGGAGTTGATCGAGTATGCAATGCGGAGCTCTATCGTCGCGGCATAGACGACCTGGGTTCCCGGCTGCCCTGTCAGTTTTGCCAGTTACATTTTTGCGCGAACTCCTTAGGATGGGCATGGATTAATGGCGACCTGCTTGTTCCTATTAACCGGCTATCAAAGGAGCTTGAGTGGCGCGCGCGCGTATTTTAGTAGCGGACGATCACGAGGAAATACGGAATGAGATTGTGCAACTGCTGAAGCGGAAGTTTGATGTCCTGGAGGCTGTGGCTGATGGCCCTGAGTTCCTGGAAGCAGTGAATCGATTGAAACCGGATCTTTGTGTACTCGACATCTCGATGCCGAAAATGAGTGGCATCGAGGTCGCTCAACGGATTAAGAGCAATGATGCGCAGATGAAGATAGTTTTCCTGACGTTGCATGACGACTCCGATTTCAGAGCTGCCGCGCTCGAGACAGGAGAGGGTTATGTGACCAAAGCGCGAATGGGGAAAGAGCTGCTCCTGGCTATTAAAGAGGTACTGGCAGGACGGAAGTTTTCGGATGATGGCAAGAAGATCAGTCGACGTGTGTGATAAGGGGCGCACACACACCGAACTGAGGTAACGGGCGCAACTCAAGAGGAGGAGGAGTAGCACTGTCGGTTACCTCAGATGCATGGGCCGAAGCGCGACTGAAGGGAAGCTTCGGCCCATCTTTTTGGATCGGAATCAGCGTTTTAACTTCATTGGCGTCCCGCCAGCGGGAGATTCAATAAGCTAACAAAGAAAGGAGCAACGGAGATGGACGAGTTCTCGCTTTCACAAAGAATGACGGCTGAGTTTTTGGGAACATTGTGGCTGGTTTTGGGTGGCTGTGGAAGTGCTGTTTTGGCTGCCGCGTTTCCCGACGTCGGTATTGGTCTGCTTGGAGTCTCTTTTGCTTTTGGTCTTACGGTGGTGACGATGGCGTATGCCGTTGGCCATGTGTCTGGCGGACACTTTAACCCTGCAGTGACGATCGGTCTGTGCACTGCGCGGCGCTTTCTGGGAAGGGACGTGATCCCTTACATCGTCGCGCAAGTTGCGGGCGCCATCGCCGGCGCAGCGATTCTTTACGTGATCGCCAGCGGTAAAGCGGGATTCAATGCTCCGGCTTCGGGTTTTGCCGCAAATGGCTACGACACATACTCACCCGGCGGCTATTCGATGACGGCGGCAGTCGTTGTCGAATTGGTGATGACTTTCTTCTTCCTGGTAGTGATTCTTGGCGCAACGGACAAGCGTTCGCCGCAACCACTCGCCGGATTGGCGATCGGCCTGGCGCTCACGCTGATCCATCTCATCTCGATTCCTGTTACAAACACATCCGTCAATCCAGCCCGCAGTACCGGTCCCGCGCTTTTCGTTGGCGGCTGGGCCATCCGGCAACTGTGGCTGTTCTGGTTAGCGCCAATCATCGGCGCGGCCCTCGCCGGTGCTGCCTACCGCTTTCTGCTCGCCGAAGAGCGTAAGGCCGGGGAACCGCACCTGGCGCAAACCGTTCCATCGTAATCAGCCACTCGGGCGTTGCATTAGCTACTGCTTTGGCAGCAGACTGGACGTGTGACGCTCTTGTATCTACTCCTCTGTGCGGTCGCGATTGTTTTAGGCGGCACTTTGTGGATCCGCTACAGCCATCGAAAACTGGCTGCGGCCCGAACCGGTGAGGGATTCAACGAGTTTGCCGCGCATTTTGCAGGCGAGGGAATTCCTCTCTTTCGCTTGCGCGAGGTGTACACGTATTTTCAGGAATGGATGACAGTACACGACTTTCCGGTTCGTGCAGATGATGATTGCTGCGACGTCTACGGAATGTGTGCTGAAGATCTGGATGATGCTGCAAACGACCTGGCGCGAACGTGGCGCGTAAAGTTTCCGGAACAGTCTGAACTGAAACACATGCCGCCGGTGCGAACGGTAGGCGATCTGGTTCGTTTCCTGAAGCGATGTCGTGCGCAGGAGTAAACCGGCGCGCTGCTACACGTAACCTTCGTCGATGTAGCACCAGCGCCAGTTTTCACCAGGCTCGAATGATCTCATGATCGGGTGTTGAGCGTCGTGGAAATGCGCTCGCGCGTGACGGTTTGGCGACGAGTCGCAACAGCCGACGTGACCGCAGGTCAAACAGAGACGCAGGTGCACCCACGTCGAACCGATCTTCAAACAATCTTCACAACCTTGCGCGCTCGGCGTAACGGGTCGAACCATTTTCAGGTGGGGGTCTAACATGCTGCCTGCATGTTAGCGACCGTCAGAGTGTGTTTCAACCTTGACACGAATCTGAAACCTAAATAAAAATACGGACGTTCGTTTTTATAGGCGGATGCCCAAACTCAGTCCCAGCGCGATCGAAAAGAACAAGAGTCGTATCGAAGAGGCGGCGAAGAAGCTCTTTATCAAACAAGGATTCCACGCCACCTCGATGCGTAACATCGCCGCCAGGGCAGGGACCTCCCTCGGCAACGTCTATAACTACTATCGCACCAAGGAAGAGATCCTTGGCTCGATCATCGACAAGTATCAGACGACCATCGACGGCCGTCTCCGTTCGATCTTTGACGAAATAGACGAGCCGCTCAAACCTGAGGCCCTGATGCGCTTCGGCGGCCAGATCAAAAAGATGGTGAACGATCATCACGATTTCTGGCTGCTGATGTACATCGACGTCCTCGAGTTCGAGAACCGTCACTTTCGGAAGATGTTTGAAGGTCTGGTCCATAACCTGCGCCGGCGCTTCGCGACGCAATTCGATGATTTGCGAAGTTGCGGCGCCGTGCACGGCGACATGGATCCGGCCGTTGGTTTCACCGCCGTCTACATGCAGTTCTTCAACTACTTTCTGGTGGAAAAGTTGTTTGGCGGAAACCATCACTTCGGTTTGACCGATGAACAGGTCATCCAGCAGTTGACCAACATGTATTGTCGGGGTTTGTTAGAGGACCAAACCACCAAAAGGCGCCGAGTCACAAAAGTCACAAAGAAGAAGACGCAAAAGCGCACAACGTAAGTAGCTAAAAAATCTTTTGTGCTTTTGCTTCTTTTGCGGTTAAAGAAAAACGAACGTTCGTTGTTTTTGAGGAGGCAGATTATGTTCAGGTCCACTCGAGTAGCTCTCACTCTTCTTTTGACGTTCCTGTGCTGCACGGCCGGCGCTTTCGCCCAGGGCGGCACCGGCCAATTGAGCGGCAACGTCGTCGACGCAAACGGCGCGGTCGTGCCCGGCGCCACCGTCAAGCTGACCAGCGGGGTCACCACCCAGGAACGCGAGGCCGTCACGAACGACTCGGGTGACTTCGTGTTCACGCTGCTCCCGGCCGGCGTTTACAAACTCGAGATCGCCGCCACGGGATTTCGCACAGTCGTGGTCGACGAAGTGCGAATCAACGTCACGCAAACCACGACGCTGCCGGTACGTCTCGACGCCGCGACCGTCTCGGGAATGGTGACGATCAAAGCGGAAGCTCCACTGGTGCAGCAGGAATCGTCGCAAGTGGGCCGCACGGTCGAAGAGCAAACGATTCGACAACTGCCGCTGCCGACGAGAAACTTTCAACAGCTACTCACGCTTTCACCCGGCACTTCGTCGTCCGTAGCAAACAACACGGAACTCGGCCGCGGCGATGCGATCATCTCGGTCAACGGCCAGCGCACCACCAGCAATAACGTGCGCATCAACGGCATCGACGCGAACTCGATCGGCACCAACTCCACACCGAACATCGCCGTGCCCGCGACCGACTCGCTTCAGGAATTCATCGTGCAAACAAGTCTGTACGATGCCTCGCAGGGACGTAACGCCGGCGGCAACGTCGAAGCGATCACCAAGTCAGGCGCGAACCCGTTCCACGGCAATGCCTACTATTTCCTGCGCAACGACGCGCTGAACGCGAACGACTTCTTTCTCAACTCCGCCGGGCGCCCGCGTCCGAAACTGAGCCGTCACCAGTACGGCGGCACACTCGGTGGTCCTATCCTGCGAGATCGGCTGTTCTTCTTCGCTTCGTATCAAGGGACGCGCGAGAGCAACGGCGCTTCGCTGAACAACAGCTTGATGTTTCCGACGATTCCGCCGCAGTTGCGCGACGACAATCGCACCGCGGCTGGTTTGGCCGCGGCGTTCGGATTACCGCAAGCGGCGATCAATCCTCAAATCGTCAACGTGCTCAACGCGAAATTGCCGAATGGTCAGTTTGCGATTCCGTCGGCGGCAACCCCGAGTGGTTTGACTCCGATCTCCGGCTTGTCGCGCTTCCGTGAAAACCAGTTCAACGCAAACATCGACTGGAAGATCAACGACAATCACACGCTGAGCGCGAAAAACTTCTTCGCCAGCAACCCGACTTTCCAGGCCAACTACAACTTTGCCGGACTCGGCAACGGCGTCACGCAACTGCCCGGCACCGGCGGTTCGCTCGACATCATTCAGGATCTCAACTCGATCACGCATACGTGGGTGATGTCGCCGAAGATGGTCAACCAGGCGCGGTTTGGTTTCAGCCGGTTGCGCGTGACTTCGTCTGCGGAAGAGCCGTTCACGGCAGAGCAGTTTGGTATCAACACACCGCTGCGAAACTTGTTTCCGGGAATGCCGACTCTGACGGTGACGGGATTGTTCACGCTCGGTTCGTCGCCATTCGCGGATCAATCGTCGCGTATCAACGCGTTCACCTACGGCGATACGTTGTCCGTCGTTGCGGGTAATCACCGGCTGCGTTTCGGTGGTGAGTATCGCCGCTCGCAGGTCAACTTCTATTTCAACGCCTTCTCGCGCGGGCAGGTGATCTTTTCGAGTTTCAACAACTTCCTGATCGGTAACGGCGTCTCGATCATCGGCTCCGGTGTTTTCGATCGCGCCTTGCGAGTGAACGACTGGAGCGGGTTTGTGCAAGACGACTGGAACGTCAACTCCCGACTGACGCTGAACCTTGGCGTGCGTTACGACTTCTACGGTTATCCGGTCGATACGCGCGGACGTCTCGTCAACTTTCTGCCGGAGCAGTTTCGCCAGGGCACGACGGCGGCGCCCGCTGGTCCACCGAACGGTTTCGTGCAGGCAGGAAATGGAACGCTCGCAGGCGTGCCGGCGGTTGATGACGCGCTCGTTCCCAGCGACAGAAACAACTTCGCCCCGCGTCTCGGTTTCGCTTACAAGTTGAACAACGAAGGCACGCTCGTCGCGCGTGGCGGATACGGCATCTACTACGATCGCTTCTCGACTCGCTATGCGAACACGCAGTTGTTGAACTATCCATATCTTGCGCTGGCGGTGGGCCTGCCAGGTATTCTGCGCACGATGTCGGATCCGTTTATTCCGGTGCCGCAACCCGGACAGTTTCCGGTGAACCCGACGATTCCTTCGCCGTTGTCGCCGCTAGCGCCGATCGTCGGCGTGCCGATCAGCGGTATCTTCATCGATCCCGAACTGCGGACGCCGTACATCCATCAGTACAACGCGAATGTGCAGTGGGAATTTGCCAACAATTTCCTGCTCGAGGCCGGCTATGTCGGTTCGAAGGGGACAAAGCTGTTGCAGGTGATCACGCTGAATCAGCCGGTTTACAATCGCGCCGCGAACATATTCACCGCGCCGCTCGGCACTGCGTTGTCCACGCAGAAGAACGTGGCCGGTGGTATTCAACAAGTGCAGTCGAGCTCGAACTCCGACTACAACTCGCTGCAGCTTAGCGTCACGAAGCGATTCAGCCGCGGGCTACAGTTTCTGAGTGCGTACACGTACGGGAAGTCGAACGACTACTATTCGGGCGGAACGATCAACGAGCTGTTTGCTGTTGCCGGCGACCAGTTCAACTGGAAGACGAACTATGGTCCATCCGACTTCGATCGGCGGCACCGTTTCGTCACCAGCTTTGTTTACGATCTACCGGGTCTGGTGGATGAATCAAACTCGGCGAAGGTGATTCTCAACAACTGGCAACTGAACGGCATCCTGACGTTGCAAACCGGAACGCCATACTCCGTCGTCGACATTGTCGGCAACAACATCATCCAGCGCGCAAACCGCGCGCCCGGATTCAGTGGCAGCATCGAAACGAGCGGCAGTACGCAGGAGCGGTTGAATGGGTTCTTCAACACGTCGGCGTTTGTGTTGTCGCGGCCGATTCTGGCCGGCGGCAATCTCGGGACGCCGAACAACCCGACCTTCGATCCAAACAACCCGTTTGGCAACACGGCGCGCAACTTCCTTTATGGTCCGGGTCAGAAGAACA
>JAICGQ010000077.1 GCA_025923035.1 Pyrinomonadaceae bacterium
ATCGGCCAAACTTCGTTATGTTTCCCAACGCGCAAGACGCACTGCCGCTCCCGCGTCGTCCAAACCTCGAACGCTACCAAAAGCTCGCAAAGGATCTCGCAGAACGCGGTGCTCGGTTGAATCTGGAGTCTGCTGCCGGAGTGGGTCGTTTGGATCTTGTGAAGAGTTTTTTGAAACAACGCACGACGCGGCGGCAGCTTCGATCCGCGTTCTCGTATGCGTGCGGCCACGCGCGCTCGCGCGAGCAGAAAGAGATCGTTCAGCTTCTGTTAGACAAGGGCGTCGATCTTGCAGATGGCGGCAGCGATGGGCAGACGCCGTTGCACATCGCCGTCATCTTCGGGAACTTGGAAATGGTCAAGTTACTGCTGCAGTACAAGCCACCGCTGGAATCGCGAAACATCTACGGTGGCACAGTTCTCGGACAGACGCTGTGGTCCGCGGCCCACGGTGGGGATGCGAAAGTCTATGCAGAGATCATCAAGACACTGATTGCCGCCGGCGCAAGCGTTCCGACTCGTCACGTGCCGGTGAACCAGGCGATCGACGATTTGTTGCGACGTTACGGCAGCGAGCCGGAACCCACCTGGTACTGGTACGGCGAAAAACCGGCGCGATTGAAGAAAGCATGAGTGCTCAACCCAACACCCTCGATCCAATACTCTGCGCGCATCTGTTGCGGCGAGTTGATGAGAAGCTGATCGATCTGCTGCGTTCTTTATCGGCGAGCGAGTGGGACGCGCAGACTGTGGCGCCGCGTTGGAAGGTCCGCGATGTGGCAGCGCATCTACTCGACACAGTGGTGCGCAAACTCTCGCTCGTGCGCGATTCCTGGTACGTCGAAACGGACACGCCTCGATCGCCTGCGGAGGTGGCCGCGCTGGTTAATCGTCTGAACGACGAAGGCGTGAGGGTTTATCGACGCCTGAGCCCGCCTGTTCTGATCGATATGATGAAGATCGCATGCGAGCAAAGCGCCGGCTTTCACGAATCGCTCGATCCGTTTGGTCCAGCGGCGTTCGGTGTGAGCTGGGCAGGCGAAGCCGAGTCGCTGAACTGGTTTGACACGGCGCGGGAGTTGACGGAGCGCTGGCATCATCAACAGCAGATTCGACTGGCAACCAATCGGCCGGGAATCATGACGCCGGACCTTTATCATCCGGTCCTGGACTGCTTCCTCCGAGGTCTGCCTCATCTGTACAGAAACACGGATGCGCGCGAGGGCACTGTGTTGCTGGTTGAGATCTGGGGCGAATGCGGCGGGCAGTGGTTCCTGTCGCGCGCGGAGGATCGATGGGAACTCGTTAAAGAACCAACGGCAACACCCGTCGCGCACGTGACGATACCGCAGGAGCTCGCCTGGCGTGTTTTCACTAAAGGGATCGATCGCGAAAAAGCCCGCACACAGATTCAGATCGAAGGCGATGCGCAACTGGCCAAACTGGTTCTCGAACTAACGGCCATCGTTGCGTAGAGACGTCATCGGATCAACCTTCGTGGCGCGACGCGCGGAAATCCACGACGCAGATAGCGCGACACTGACTACTAAGAAACATCAAATAGACTGTCTACGTGCCAGCGTACTAACTAGTCCGATCGACGCAGCCACCCAGCCCGCAAGCGCCAGGTAAACAAAGTAGCGAGGAATCACCAGCAACGGCGGGAAGCCGATTGCGTGAGACAGTTGGAACGTGCACACCGTGTACATTCCAAACGGGAAGACCATGCCCCAGTATTGCGGGTCGTATCTCAGTGGGAACCTTTTATAAACATGACGCCAGAATCCCAGCGCCAGCAGTAACGGAATCCACCACGTTCCTGCGGCCCAGAAGAAAAGCGTGAAGCCTTTGAGAAACGGAGCAAGGTCGTTCAGTAATGCCGATCCGGGCCCGGCGATGATCAATCGAGCACCGGCGAGTGTTGTGATTGCGACTGCGCCCATGTTGATCCAGTACGGCGGTGTGAGTGCGGCCATGGTCACGTTTACAAATGTGAAGCGATAGAAGATCAAGGTGATGAGCAGCAGATACAACATGCAGCCGAGCAGAAACATGCACAGCGTGAAGAAGAGAATCACCTCACGGTAATCGAGCAGACGGCTGACCAGTAGCGTTCCGAGGACGGAGATGGATTGAGTCGCAACGACGGCAAGTAACCAGCCGCCGTTCAAACCCGTTTCGATCGACGGCTTGTTTTCGCGCACAGTGACGGCAGTGAAGAACGTGTACATGATCACAAGCCACAAGGTGATGCCCGCAATCCAGAGCACGAGAGCAGGGCGAAACTGGTCCATCACGATCAGCAACGCGCTTCCCAACACACACGTGCCCGCGACGACGGTGAAAAATCCCGGCCCTCGCACGTGATCGTTGATGTCTGCTTTAACTCGCGAAAAGAAAAACAGCAGCCGCGCCAATAACAACGAACACAGCACGACGTAAGCAACGAGGTCGATAACGAGCAGGACGACGGCAATCGTCCGCATTTCCAGGAGGAAACAGGCAACGGAGATGATTCCCCGTGGCCATTACCAACGCGAAGTATCCGGGAAATAAATCTGCTACGGCGCGCGAAAGGGGATTTGGTCGGGCGTCAGTCATCAGGTCATTTCAGGAGCAGCTTCTTCGTCGCATCGCTTGCACTCGAGTTCGAGACCGACGTGTGAGGCGCGGCCTTCTGCAGTCAGCACCCAGGTGCGAGTCGTCATCGGCGGATCGTGCCGTACGTGTTGCCGGTGGCCGCACGCCAGAATCGCACGCCAGTGATGCTCGTCGTCCTGATCGAAACCTGTGATCTTTTGCTTCATCGATCTTCGCGAACATAACCGGTGCTGGTCTTCTTGCGCGACGTGGGCCGCCACCACTTGATGATCGACAACGTAATGAGAAAACAGATGCCGGAGGCGATCACCAACGGCAGTAGCACGGAATAGTGACGGGCCAGTGCGGCCTCGACAGTCGCGGCGAGAATCCAAAGCTGCGCGATATTGATCATGACGAGCATGATCAACCGCGCCTGCCAGACTGCGGCGTGTCCGGCCCGGGGCCGGCGGTCCCTGACGGAAGTTGAATTAGACGTTTTCAACCTCGCCCTCCGTCGTGCGGATCCGAAGCACTCCTTCCAGTGGCCCAAATTTTTCCGTCTCGCATTTCGACTTCAATGCGATCCAATGCGCGCGGTGGTGGACCATAAAGAACATTGCCCGACGACGCGTCGAATGCACCTTCATGACACGGGCATTCCAATCGTTGATGATTGCGCGAGTAGTAAACAGGGCAGGCCAGGTGAGTGCATTTCTGTCCGTACGCCTGATACGCGCCGTCTGCAGTGCGGACAAGGATGGCGGAGTCACGTGCCGTCGGATAACTAAAATTCAAACTGCTGTTCGGCGCGAGAGTCTCAGCCTCATCGATCAGAGCAGGGGCAAGGACTTCGGTCTCACGAGCGTCAATCACGGCTTTGCCGGCGAAACCCGCCGCGCCGACAAAGAGCGCCGCGGACGTGAGTCCGAGAAAATTGCAGAACTCACGCCGTGTAACCTGCGCTTCCTCATCGCGTTCATACGGAAACTCAGCCTGAAACGGCGCGGTTGCCTCGCGTACATCGTCTTCGTCTGATCTGTATTTAGAACTCATTGCTCTTGTCCGAGTGTTCAACTTGCGTATCGATCCACGATTCTGCGGTTTCGCTTCCCGCGCGCGTTAACATTCCCTCGAAAACGCCGCAGCCATCGACCTTCACTTCGTCAGCATCAGTCGGCAACATCAGGTAAACCTTCGTCTCGACTTTCTGATTGCCAAACACGTGCACGTTCACCGGCTTCGTCCGTCGCAACGGCACGATCTGTTCGTACTTGCCGAAAGAGATCGCGCCCGTCGGACAAACACTCGCGCACATCGGCTTCAGTCCTTCCGATGAACGGTCGTAACACATGTCGCACTTCATCTGGAGATGGATCTCCGTGTTGTACTTTGGTACTCCAAACGGGCAGGCGTTGACGCAGTTTCGGCAATCAAGACAGCGTGGTTTCAGGGCAGACATCACTACGCCGTCGTCAGAAACCTTGATCGCGTCAGCCGGGCAGACCAACGCACACGTTGGTTCCTTGCAATGCATGCACACGGTCGGCACGGTGGCCGTCGTTTCGGCGCGATCGATGTAGTCGACGAAGATCATCGGATACCCTTTGTGCGTCGCACACTCGCGGCACGCTGCGACACAGGCGCGGCAGCCGATGCAACGTTGCGGATCGATAAACATCGTCTCTTCCATCCGCTAACCCCTTTTCACCTCGCTCGCCGATGCGCCTTTGCGTTGCCGGCCGAGAATCGGTAACTGTCGCGAGTGAATCTTTTCGATTCTCGCCGCACACGCTTTGAACTCAGGAATTTTGGAAGTCGGGTCCAGTGCCGGGTTCGTCAACTGGTTCACCGCCAATTGCTCGCCCCAGTGATACGGAATAAAGATCGTGTCCGGACGAATCGTCCGCACCACCAGGACCGGAAACACGCCGTCGCCGCGACGCGAAACGACGCGCACACGTTCGCCATCGTTTATCTTCAGTCGCGCTGCCGTTTCGGGATGGACTTCGACGTAAGGTTCGGGACACTGCTCGACCAGAAAACCGATGCGCCGCGTTTGATTGCCGGAAAGATACTGATAGACCACGCGTCCGCTGGTCAGTATCAAAGGAAACTCTTCATCAGGAACTTCGTTCGGCGGGTTGTATTCGATCGCATGAAACTTCGCTTTACCGTCCGGATGATAGAACCGGTCCTCAAACAGCCGCGGCGTGCCGGGATGATCTTCAGTTGGACAGGGCCAGAAGATGCCGTTGTTCTTTTCGATCTTCTCCCACGTGATGCCGTAGTAGTCGGCGTTGCCGCCGCGTGAAGCAACACGCAACTCATTGAAGATCTCGAGCGGCGAGTTGAAACTGAAATATTTTCCCCGGCCCATGCGTCGCGCGATCTCCTGCACGATCCACCAATCAGGACGAGCCTCGCCGGGAGGATTGTTCGCTTTGTTGATCTTTACGACGCGACCCTCGCTGTTACATGTGACCCCTTCGTCTTCGCTCCACGCTGAACCGGGTAGTACCACGTCCGCATAACGCGCTCCTTCCGACATGAAGAAATCGATGCAGACGTAGAAGTCCAGACCTTCGAGCGAACGACGAACATCGTTGGTGTCGGGCAGGCTCACCATCACGTTGTTACAGATGGACAGCAAGCCGCGAATCTCACCTTCGCGCATCTTCGTAAACATCTCGACGACCGATACGCCGGCTTGCGGTAGTTCAGCTTCGGGCAAGTCCCAAACCTGGCAGACGTGTTTGCGATGTTCGGGGTTCGAGATCGAACGTTGTCCGGGAAGCTGATCAGCTTTTTGACCGTGCTCTCGTCCACCCTGACCGTTGCCCTGGCCGGTGATCGTTCCGTAACCACGACCCGGTGCCCCGATCTTGCCGGTAGCCAGCACGAGATTGATGTACGACAGGACGTTATTGACGCCGTTCGTGTGATGTTCAATGCCGCGAGCGTGCATCACCAGGGCTGTGCGGGCACGGCCATAGAGTCGAGCAGCGTCGACGATCTTCTGCGCCGGCACACCGCAGATCTGCGAAGCGACGTCAGGCGAATAACGATGGGCCAGTTCGCGCGTTGCGTCCCAATCGTTCGTACGCGAATCGATGAAAGCCTGATCGATCAGGTCGTCTTCGATCAGAACGTGGAGCATTCCGTTGGCGAGCGCGACGTCAGTGCCGGGCTTGAGTTGAAGATGCAGATCTCCCTGGCGCGCGGTCGCCGTTTCGCGCGGATCGACGATTATCCAGCGTCCGCCGTTGTCGCGTTGCTGCCAGAGAAACTTATTGAGAACAGGGAATGTCTCGGCGCAGTTGGATCCGGCGATCAGTAAGACATCGGCCAGCGGAATGTCGCTCCACGGATTTGCGGCGCGGTCAATGCCGAAGGCTTTGTTGTTTCCGGCTGCCGCCGACACCATGCAAAGGCGTCCGTTATAGTCGACGTATCGAGTGCCGAGTCCGGCGCGCGCGAACTTACCCATCAGGTACGTCTTCTCGGTTGTCAATGACGAACCTGAATAGACTCCGATCGAGTCTGGACCGTGTTTCGTCTGCAGCTCCTTGAATTTTGCGACCACAAGATCCAGTGCCTGGTCCCAACTTGCTCGCTCAAAGCGCCCGTTGCGTTTAATTAACGGATGAAGCAGGCGATCGGGATGATGGACTTGCAGGTAAGCTGTGACTCCTTTCGGACAAAGCCGTCCTTCATTAACAGGAAAGTCGTAACGCGGCTCGACACCTACGACGTGATCGTTTTCAACGAGCAGGTTCATGCCGCACTGCACTGCGCAATATGGACAGTGGGTCGGCACGACGCGATCGATCACACGATCCGCGCGCCAGCCACCATGCGGGGCGTCGTGCAGATGAGGCCCATATTCCTCAATGATTTGCTCGAGATGTTCGACTCTACTCATGAGTTCTTTTGCAGGTTCGTGTACACAATCCCACGCATGATGCGTTTGCAGCGCGGACAATAATCCTGGAGCGTCTTGCCGTCGCCGAGCGAATAATCAAAGCCGAGTTTATCGACGACTGTTTTCAGATCGTCGAGCCAGAGTTGGGCCACGAACTCTGCTCCGCATCGGGCGCACTTCGCTTGCGGCATTTCCTGGGCGCGTTGCTGATAAAGCTCGACGCCGATCGATGCCGGCCGTTGCACCACATGAAACAATTTGCCGAACGGCAGGTAGAACAGCGTCATGATCACTGTCGCCTGATGTGTCAACGCGATGAAGTGATACATGTAGCCTTTGAGCCACAAACTCGACGCGGTCAGCATCAGGCCCGTGATTGAGATCGCGATCAGCAGCATGTGTGGTACGAAGTCGAGTGTGAATTGCTGCAACGCAATCGCGCCGCGATCTCGTAAACGACGATGGATGGCGATCGCGCAGCCGGCGATGACCA
Source organism: Pyrinomonadaceae bacterium (assembly GCA_025923035.1). Classification (GTDB taxonomy): domain Bacteria; phylum Acidobacteriota; class Blastocatellia; order Pyrinomonadales; family Pyrinomonadaceae; genus PSRF01. The sequence continues at coordinate 6,998 of JAICGQ010000077.1, forward strand.
TCAGCGCCGTGAAGTCGAGCGCGTGAAACGTCACCCACGCGATGAGGCTGCGTCCGTTCATGACGTTCAAGGGAAAGCCGAAGACGTACGCGCGATAACCGAGTTCGCCTTCGAGTTTGAAGTGCACCCAGCCAAACACCAGCGGAAATGTGATCAGCGCCGACAACACGCAGCCCCACATGATCAGGAAGTGCATGGCCCAACGTGAAAACCCGCGCTTGAAGATAAACCGCTGGCCGACGAGGTTCGTGGCAACTGTCTTGGCCGCATGCGCAGTGTTTTGAACGAACTTCTCTCTTTGCAGGTACAGTTTCCAACCGCGGCGCCAATAGACGCGCGTCGCCGGACGCTGGAGCCAGATCGCGTAGCGAAACACGATCGCGCCGAACGCGACGACGCTGGCGACGGTCTACCCGAACAGCGCGGAATCGTAATGTTCGAGATTGCGTGAGCCGGCAACGATGAGGACCGTGAGCAGGAAGGAAGCGCCGAGGGCGAGCAAAATCGGTTTCCGATTGTTGGACGGGCTAGTCATACCAAGTTTGCCCAGGCCTGCTCGGAGAATCGCGGCGGACGATTCTCGAGTTCGTCATTTATCCGCGCCAATAAATCTGACTGCTCTGTTTGGTTAAGGATTATACCCAAACGGCGGTAGATCTGATCCTCTTCAACGTCATTGTGGGTCGCCAGGCGTTTTTCAACTGCACGAACGGAGTCGCCAACGGTTCTCAATTCGGCCTCATAGCTTGCGCGGTCGATGCTCAGATCCCGAAGAATGGCAATCGCTTGCCCGAGTTCACGCATAAAGAAATCGTGATCTGTGCGCAAATCTTCGATGATTACTTGCGCGTCAGGTAAACGATTCGTGACAGCCGGAAACAGGTGCAGATGCTCCGCTCGAATGTGGACGGCCAGCCGGGCCCACAAAAGATCCAGCCTGGAGTGGCTCGTCGCTACGTCCTTGTTGTCTAGCGCCGTCAGAAGTTGCTTCAGCACTTCAGCGACGGCGTCGTGATCGTCTGACAATCGTTGGTGTGCTGAAGAGATCTCGTCCATTTCGACCATCCCGGGCGCATATTCAAGAATAGCTCATGTCCCCATAACGCCAGCCCAACCACTTCAATGAAACCGGAGATTCCCATGACTGGATAGGCGGCCGGGGAGAAGTCAGTTGCGATTTGAAAAGAAACGCGAGTCAGGTTGCCGAGGTTCAGCAACACGAACGTGGGCCAGAGTGAGTAAGCGCGTCTGACGTCGAGTCCCGAAAGCGTGGGCACAACTTTGCTCGACACACCTACGATCATCATCATGATGAAGCCCACGGTTAACGCGTGACGATACGCGCCGAAGAACGCGTGCGAGAAAGGCACGCGCGAACCCGTCAGCGGCATGTAGATGCCGAAATTGTAAATCGGCGTAAACACGAGCATCGCGGTGGCGATGATGAACCAGATGTGTGCCGCGCGGATAAACTTCAGACCACGATCCGTCGTGTTCGCGGCTTTGAATAATCCGTATTGCAACGGCGTCGCGATCGCGATCACCAGTAGCACGACAGCCGTGAGCCACTGTAGCGTCAGCAACCAGTGATTGCCTGACGTCATTCCGGCGATGAAGAACACGACTCCGCCGGCAATCGATCCATTCACTCCCCAGAATAAGAATGACGTCCATCGTTTGGATGGTTCACGAAGTCCGTACGCGTGAGGCAGGAAGCGCAGTGAGATTCCAAGAATCATTACGACTGCCAGACCCAGTAACTGCACGTCGCGGTAAGGAATGTTGAATGTTGCCAGGTTGAAGAGCAGTTGTTCACGCGAGCCGGGGAGTTCGAATAATTTGAAGATGACGGGGTTGGCGATCGCGGCAGTTAGAAACCACGCCAACCCCGCATAAACAAAGCGATCGTACAGCTCGCGTTTGCCGGCTTGCCGCATGGTTTGGACCATTACAACGGCGAAGATGATCACCGCGGTTAGTTGGATCACGGAGGCGACGACTTCGAGAGATAACGACGGCGGCGATAGTAGATGTGCAATCGTCTGGAGGACTAATCCCGCAACCATCAGCGGCAAGCTCGAGAACGCGAGTCGCGGTCGTCTTAGAGTGGTCTGCTTGAATCTGGGAATCGCCTGGTAAGCGAAGCCCATGATAAAGAAACCCACGAAGCCGAACACCATCGCGTGGCCGTGCGCTAACACCCATGAATAGCTGACGGCGCTGAAACTCTCGTTCATTCCGATCGTGAAGAGGTTAATCGCGCCCCACACGCAGCCGAGTGTCAGAACCGTCGCGATTCCCGCCAGAAAGAAAGGACGATGACTAATGACCATGTTCCCGCCTGTCATCAGCCGTTTTCCATCTCCAGCGCTTTGGGAAAGAGGATGTTGTTTTCGAGGTGAATATGCTGGTGCAGATCCTTTTCGAAATCCTCCAGCGCTTGATAGAGCGTCTGGTAGCTAATGCAGGCATCGCCGGGGACTTTGTAGTCAGACGTTACCGCGCGCAGTTCGCGCAGGATCTCTCCGGCGGTATCGTGTTCTCTCATCATCATGCGTATCGGATTGTTGACCGTCCCGAACGGCGCAAAGGGAGCAGCGCGGTTTTGGTCGACTGCGTTTGCCATGGCGACGATGTAAGGGAAGAGAACCTGCTCTTCCTTGAACATGTGTGGTTTCAGATCGGCGCAAAGTCGCGTCAAGAGCTCGTCCAGGTGGATGAGTTCCGGGTGATTGCCCCCATGTGCTGAGAGCACCTTGTCGGCGAGCGATTGCAGCCGATCCATTTCGGATTTCGTGAATACGTGGTGCGTTTCGAGGATGTGCGTGATTAGCTCGGTGACCGAAAGGTTTTGAAACGCAGCGGCGTTGTCGTCGTTGGGGTTGGACTGAGTCGTCTGGGCTAACAACGCGATCACGTTGTCGACGTCGAGGCCGGCCGAGGCGCACGCTTCAGCTAACGGTTTATTGCCACCGCAGCAGTAGTCGATCTTGAGTTTTTCAAAGAGTCTGGTTGATTGCGGGAGTTCCATCGCGACGTCTCGCACTGTCATATCGGTAGTAATCATTTAATTGCTCCTAGTTCTGTTATGAAATGAACGCCGGGATGGCACCGCACGTGCGCGCGCACTAATCCGGAGAGTTCCCATTGTGCAACCGTCGTGCCTGCAAAACCCGTGGGAATTTGGTGTCAGGTGGATTTCAACTGTGAGTTTTTACGAATCGTCAGGGGAGAATTTCGCAGTTGTGACGCCCCTTCCGCATTGCATAGCAGCGTGATTTCTCTTTAAATGCTGTTCACCAAAGCTGGTTTCGGAGGCATTGAAGTGAGAAGCAACCCTTTCCTCAGCCTTCTTGTAACGATCGCCCTTGCGGTTCCTGTTGCGTCGCAACAACCTCAACAACAAAAACCAAAGCCGGCTGAAGGGGAGCAGGACGTCGTTCGGGTTACGACGAACCTCGTCCAGATCGACGCGGTAGTGACGAAGGATGGCAAGGTTGTTACCGAACTCACCCCAGCCGACTTCGTGATTACTGAAGACGGCAAACCTCAGACGATTACACACTTTTCTTACGTCTCGAACGTCCCGTCTGAAAACTCAGTCGCGAAGCCGGCGCCGTCAACCACGAACGCAGCGCCCATCCTTCCCGCCGTGATCCGTCGTGATGAAACACGCCGCACGATCGCGATCGTCGTCGACGACCTCGGCATTTCACTTGAAAGCATACGTTCAGTGAAAGAGCAGTTGAGGAAGTTTGTCGACGAGCAACTTCAACCTCAGGATCTCGTCGCAATCATAAAAACCGGAGGCGAAGTAGGCGCGCTGCAACAGTTCACCAACGATCGACGCGTGCTTCATCGCGCGATCGACTCGCTGCGCTGGAACCTCTGCAGCCGCGTGGGCTACTCCGCGATTCCAGCGACGGCAAATATGACGGTGCCTACGGAAACGGTAGGTTCTGGTCAAAATGCGATCGGTCTTTGCGCCGATCTCCAGGGTGGACCACTGAAAGGAACAGTGCGCGCCCTGCGATTCATTCTTGCCGGCATGCGATCTCTGCCGGGCCGCAAAGCCATGGTTTTGCTTTCCGACAGTTTGCCGTTGGATCTGCCAAACGTTGATTCGCTTGAACGTGGACCAATCAAACCGCAACGACCAATGGACGACGCTCCCGATGCCGACAGTGTGCGAAACGAAGGTGAGACGCAGTTTGATAACGAGAGCGTGTTGCGGAAGGTCGCGGAACTCGCAAACCGCTCTTCCGTCGTGATCTATTCGGTCGACACTCGTGGCGCTAAACCGATCTCGCTAACGGCCGCCGACAACCAGACGCCCAGTGGACCAGGAAGAAGGACGCCCGGGACCGAGATGCTAACGAGAGCTGCACTCAGAACGCTCAACGATCGCTCAGCACTTCTTCAGGACGCGCGCGGCGGCATGTCGCTGCTGGCGAAACAGACTGGCGGTTTGATGTTCAGCAATAGTAACGATCTCGGATTCAATCGCGTGCTCGACGATCAGAGTGGTTATTACGTCCTTGGTTACCGGCCGAGTAACGAAACGTTCAATCGAGCATTTCACAAGATCAAGGTCCGCGTGTCCGGTTCGGGATTGACTCTGCGAACGCGCGAGGGTTTTTTTGGCTTGAGTGACAAAGATGTGGCCGTGGGCAACGGCGCCACTCGCGAACAGATGAGCGCCGCGCTAGTGTCGCCATTCGGCGCGGATCAGATTGAAGTCCACATGACTTCGCTGTTTGCGAACGCCAAAACAGGCTCGTTTATTCGGTCAATGGTTTACTTGAATCCGGGCGATCTGAATTTCACAACTGAGACCGACGGCAACCGCAGCGCAAAGCTGCACCTGTGGTCCATTTTGTTTGACGTCGATGGACGGGTTGTTCAGCAGGTTGAAGAAGATCGAACCTTGAAGTTAGCGACGAAAGACTACGAACGAGCGGCGCATGACGGACTTGTTTACCAACTCGATGTGCCCGCCAAAAAACCCGGCGCGTACCAGTTGCGTGTTGCCGTCCGCGATACAGGTTCGGCCCGGGTCGGTAGCGCGTCGCAGCTCGTAGAAGTCCCGGCGCTGGTCGCAAACAAGATCGCGTTATCGGGGATAACTCTCTCCACCGAACCCGACACTTCCGCGCCCGCATCCGGTCGATCGCAACTCGACGAGAAAGGAGTTGCGGGCAACATCGCGAATCTTGCGCTACGACGTTTCCGTTCGTCTTCTAATCTGTTTTACGGCTTTGTCGTTTATGTCGGCGGCGCAAAGAAGTCAGCGGAAGTACCGGCGTTGCTGGCTGAAGTCAAACTCTTTCGTGAAGGCGCACTGGTTTATGGCGGTAATGCGAAAGCAATCGATACAGCGGGCCAGGACGACTTCGAGCGGATCTCCGCCGCCGGCGGCCTCCGTTTGACTTCGATGACACCCGGCGCCTACGTCCTTCAAGTAAACGTGAAGGACAAATCAGGACGTCGTGGAGAAGCGACGCAATTGATCGATTTCGAAGTCGTCCCTTAAAAAACTGCCAGCCGTACCTCTAAGGCACAATTCTGATCGTGCCGCTATTACTCGTTCGCGTGTGGGCAAAAATCGTCACCAGGTACGTGCCGGGCGGCATTGTATTGGGCAGCCGTATGATCACTTGCGTGAACTCGGAATCGCGTAGTGGTCGCACGTCTTCTGCCTGCACCTGGAAGATCTGCCCAATGGGTGACTGCAATCTCACGATCACAGCCGCGGAGGATTCGCCAGGATTCAACTGCAGGTTCTGCGCGAAGAGCACCACGCGCGTATTCTCGGAAATGCCAGGCGTGTACCACTCCGGCATAAACAGTGGGAATGGATCTCTGAGTCCGAGAATTGCCTCGAGAGCTGCCGCCTGGTTCGGATCCGGACCTGACTCTTCGAGTAGCAGTCCGAGCACGTCATCGTTGATGATCGTACCGATTCCCTGATTGTTGAAGATCGTTGCGCCCGTTGCGTTCGACAGAAGGACGCGGAAGTTCTCATTCGCCTCGGCGCTGGTGTCGCCGCAGATCTGTATCGGGATCAGAAACGCCGTGGTCCCTGGTGTGAATGACAAAGTGCCCGAGGCGTTGACGTAATCTACGCCTTCTGCATTGTTGCACTTGGGACCGCCGAACGCGTTGAAGTTGGCGGTCGCAAAGTTGACACTGACCGTCCGGCCCGTAGCTGCTGAAAGCGTGATGGTAAACGGCGCGGTTGCCGTGCTGCCGATATTGCCTTCAGTGACTCCGACACTCTGTGTTACTGACAGAGTTGGAACTGTAGTCTTGTCCTGAACAATGATCGTTAAACTGTTCGGCGCGCCTAAAGACTCGAGAGTGGGTGTATTGCTCAACGTTATCGTGAAGAATTCATCCGCTTCCGTTGTTGCATCGTCGAGAATCGGAATCTGTATCGTCTTGCTGGTTTCACCCGGACCGAAAGTCAACGTGCCTGAGGTCGCGGTGTAGTCCTGACCGGCGATGGCTGAGGCATTGGCGGTTGCATAATCGACAGTGAGCGTACCGGTGGAGCCGCCTGTGCGAAGGACCGTCACTCCAAACGTACCGATATCTTCGATGACGTTAATTGACGACATGCTGAAGTGCACACTGCCGCTGGCCGCTGACGCGTCGGCTGCCGAAAACTCTGACGTATTTCCGTTCGGATCAGTCGCTGTTGCCGAAATTACTCGGCCCGCAGCCAAGCCGGTTGGTATCGTCACGTTGATGGCGGCATCGCCGTTAGCATCAGTGTTTACGGACGTCGTCCCGAAGAACTGCGCTCCTTCTCCGTTTCCTGAAGGATCGACAGTTGAATTCGAATAGAAGTCGATCTGAAAACTCGTGCTCGGTATTGACTTCAAACTTCCCTGAATCGTCGTACTGTTGCTCGCAGACGTCACACTCGTAATGACCGGGAAGTTTTGCAGTTGGTTTGGACCAGTGTCGCTGTCGGTGCCATCGTTCGGAGTGATGCCGTTCACTGCCAGATCGATACCCAGACCGTTGTTGGAGAAGATCGCATTACCGCGAATGGAAATACCAGTGGCAACGCCCTGGAGCGTCACACCTGGTCCGATGTTAAAGGCGATCTTGTTCGCGGCTCCATTCTGCGTGCCGCCGATCGTGTTATTTACAGCGTCGTTGACCGCAATACCTTGATTAAGATTCGGCAGCGGTGCGGTGCCGGCGGCATTCAGTCCGATGAAGTTTCCCTGAATGACGTTTCCGACAGTACCGGAGAAGAACCCGCCGAGTTGAATGCCGATCGAATTTCCGGAAATGACGTTTCGCGCGGCTGCGGCGGTGCCGCCGATTGTGTGATTGTTGCTGAGGATGTTGATGCCTGCGGACGATCCGCCGAGAGCGCGAGTTCCGGTGGCATCAGTGCCGATGTAATTACCTTGAACAATGGTTGACGAGCCGGAGCCGTTCAAACCGAGGACAAGGTTTCCGAAACTGCCGTTTCCGGAGATGACGTTTCGCGCACCCGGCTCAGTGCCGCCGATCAGCACATTCTCACCGGCGACGACGCCATTGCCGCCGTTACTCAAAGCGGCATTACCGCTGATGTCGGTCCCGATATAATTGCCCTGCAATTTACTTCCGGCGCCGCGGATGAAGACACCGTCGCTGTTGTTTCCGGAGATGATGTTCCTGGCTTCTGGTGTAAGACCGCCAACCATCATGTCAGGGCCGAAAGCTTGTACACCCGACGTGTTGGGAACTTTGGTGGTACCCGAAGCGTCAGTTCCGATCAGATTACCTTGAATCGTGGTGCCGTTGCCGCCCGTCGAAATTCCGAATTGATTACCCGAAATGACGTTACCGGCACCAACGACCGTGCCGCCGATCAGGTTGTTAAGCGACAACAGGTTAGTCTGGAGATTGAAGATGCTGATGCCGCCGTTATTGCCAACTGCAGCGCTTCCGCTTGCATTCGTTCCGACATAGTTGCCTTGAACCACGTTAGCGTTTCCGGAGATTTCAATACCGACCGATCCGTTTCCGGAGATCACGTTGCGAGTGGCGTTACCTGCGGTGCCGCCAATCACATTATTCGATGCCTGGACGATCTGGATTCCGCGAGTATTTGGTCGAGCTGTGGTTCCATCAGCAGCGATGCCGAGGTAGTTCGCCTGAATCACGTTGTTGTCGGTACTCAACAAAATGCCGTTACCACTACCGAAGTTACCGATCGACAGGCCCCGCACTGTGGAACCGCCGGCCTTGATCGCCAACCCGTTCTGATTAAAGCCGACACCTGATCCGTTAATTTCAATAAGCGGAGAACCGGCATATCCCGGTTGTGTCGTTGCGTCGATAACCACGCGATCCGTAATTTCAGGCAGTGCGATCAACAGATTGATCGTCTTCACTCCCGTTCCCGGAATGTTGAATGTGATCGTGTCTGTGCCCGGCGTCGCATTGGCGTTGATGATCGCATCACGCAACGATCCGCTGCCGTGGTTGTTAGCGTTGGTAACCACAAAGTTCTGGCGTGCGGCTGCGAAATTCGCAGTTTGGTTCGCTTGCAGGTTATTGAACGTTTGGCTCGTTGGCGCAAAAGTGAAACCGAGAGTCGACGGCGTTACGGTGTAATTGGCGCCGGAGATCAGTTCGAATGAATAGTTACCGTTACTATTGGTTGTCCTTAGACCGGACTGCGATCCGCTGAGAGTTACGGTAACGCCGGGTAAGGGCGCGCCATTCTCCGTTACCTGACCGCTAACTGTGCGGAACTCCGCATCGCTGGTTAAGGCGCTAAAGTCCAAAACCTGATCGCTGTTGAGATTGTTGAATGTCTGGCTTGCGGGCGTCATCGTGAAATGAGGCGCGGCCGCG
>JAICGQ010000078.1 GCA_025923035.1 Pyrinomonadaceae bacterium
GTACATCGAGATTCCCCGCGGATCTTCCCCGGCGTCGATTCTCAAGAAACTGGCCGACGAAGGCATCATCAAGCACGAGTGGCCGCTCAAGGTTTACCTCAAGGCGACCGGACGCGGATCGTCTCTCAAAGCCGGCGAATACGACTTCCCGTCTCCAGTGTCGCCGCTCTCCGTCCTGGCCAAGCTTCAGACCGGACAACGAAGACTCAATCGCCTCACCATCCCCGAAGGCTGGACGCGCTGGGACATCGCGAAAGCAATGGTTCAGGTTCCGGAACTGCGTCTCGCCACCGAAGCTCAAGCTTTAGATTTAATGAATAACGTGAGCCTCATCGCTGACCTCGATCCGCTCGCGAAAAACCTGGAAGGCTACTTGTTTCCCGATACGTATGAGTTCGCGTTCGATACAACGGCGGAACAGTTGATCGAGATGATGGTCAAACGGTTTCGCGATGTTTGGAAAGCGGAGTGGACCGATCGCGCGCGGAGTCTGAACATGACCACGCGGCAAATCGTCACCACTGCGTCGATCATCGAGACGGAAGCCAAGCTTGACGAGGAGCGCCCGATCGTTGCGTCAGTGATCTACAACCGGCTGCAAAAAGATATTCCGCTCGCGGTTGACTCGAGCATCGTTTACGCATCCAAGCTGGAAGGAAAGTGGCGTTACGACGGGAAGGTTTATAAGAGCGATATCGAACGCCGCTCACCATACAACACGCGAATCTATGCGGGACTTCCGCCTGGACCAGTCGCATCACCGGGCGCGAGTTCGTTGCACGCGGCGTTGAATCCCGCGCAGTCAGATTATCTTTACTACGTTCGCAACCCCGCGCGTGACGATGGCGCGCACAACTTCTACAGCAACGGAAGTGAGTTTGAAACCGGTGTTCAGGCCTTACGCAAGTGGGAACGCGAACGCGACGCGGAAGAAGCGCGGAAGAAGCGCGAAAGCACGCGTTAGATTCGCGCTCTGGGAAAACTCCTGCTTGTGTTTGCCCGAACCTTCATCTATTCTCAGGTCGAGCCCCGTAACAGTTCTTTTTGCAATAGATTTGCTCCAGACTAAGGTGTCACTATGTTCCGCATAATCGGTTGTCTACTGGTGTTGATGGTTTGTTCTCTTCCCGCGTTTGCACAGGCAGCGAAGGGTGTCGACAAACAAAACGAGCGCGTAAGGGATAGTGGCTCAGACCGAACGCCCGGAAACAACGGCGGCAAGACCGATACGGGAGCGGGTCGGGGGTTCGACTTCGGCAAGGGCCGCACACCTGAAACGCCGCCTTTGCCAAATCCCTATCGACTGGTAGGACGCCGCGACGTCATCATCAATGCCGTTCAGGATCTGCTGCGCGATCGAAAAATGGTGCTCGATGAAGTTGCATCCAAACTCGGCGATGGAATCATCGTAAGCCAGCCTTTCACGTTCACGAAGGGCGCCGTCGTTTCGGAAGCTGAACTTAGCCGGTACGCTGACGTTCCTCTTTCGGCAGCTCGAGCATGGACTCGCGGCCGTTACACTTTGACGGTAGAAATACAGCCGATTGACGGTTCGACTGCAAACGTCGTCGTCAACGCAAAGGTCGAAGGACGGACCGATGGGGCAACGGGCGCTGAATGGACGACGCTCCGAAGCAGCGGTCTTGCAGAAGATGAGTTTCTTGAAGGATTGATTACGGCCGTCACGGGTTCCACGCCGCCAGGCCGTGTCCCCCAGCCGTGAAGTGACACTTGAGCTTTTACTTCACGTGCGCAGCTAAGAAGTTACCTAAAGTAGCGTTCGATGATTAATAATCCGTTTCACCAGGAAGAAGCCAATGAGCAGCGCCACGATACAAACCGCCGAATACTTCTCGGCATCGTTTGCGCCGTTGCCGTCACCGCGCTGCTCATAGCGGGCTACACTTACATTCGTCGTCAGCACGCGCAACGGATTCTCGCCGAGAACACGCCTCCACCAGCACCTGAATCACCCGGCCCGAAAGGTCCACCATTAGCGCACGTCGTCGTTGACGAGCCGACGCTGGAAAAGGGCTTCACCCTCATCGGCGGTGTCGTGAAGAACACTTCAGATCGCGAGTTATCTGATATTTTAGTCGTGATCGAGATGCGGCGGCGAAAAGACGGCGGACTTGAAGAAGTCGCATTGCCGGTCACTCCACCAATCCTGCAACCGCAAGCTGAAGGCGCATACTCACTGAAAGCGCCGGCACAGGACTATGCCTCGATTCGGCTCGCTGGAGTAAAAGTCGAGCCGCAAAAGACATTGATCGCCTACACGTCTTCCCAGGGTAAGAAGCGGCCACCTGAACGATTCGAACCGAAGGTCGTTGTCGTCAAACGTTCAGGTAAACCAGGAGAGTTCATCAACACTCCCGACAACCCGGGTCGGGTCCCGTAACCAGATTCTCACAAGTTACCTTAACCTTCGGCACGCCGACCTTTAAACAAAAACCTGAGCAAATTCGCTGCTGCCGGTGCAACGCCATGCTCATCGATGTCGTCACAGTGTATGCTGAGTAAGCCTGGGATGAAGTACACGCTGACATTCGCTACTCTGATCTGCAGCCTCCTTCTCTTGCCGGCACTGGCCCGCGGGCAAGTGCGAACCCCTGCGCCATCGCAAATGGATCCGACCATGACTCGCGAACGGCCGCTGAACGAGATGGAGGAGGAAATGAAAGCCAAACAAGCGATCAGATACGCCGAAAAAGGCCATCAGGAGAACCTCGATCGGGCTAGAGAGATCGCCGATATTGGCAAAGAACTAAAAGCTGCAGTGAAAAGCACGCCGCTCATAAGTCGTGAATCTGAGAAGAGGATGGAGCGACTCGAAAAGCTCACGCGAAAGATTCGAGGCGAGGCCGGCGGCGACGATCAGGAGGTCGAAATTCCGAACCGTCCGTCGGACGTGCCAGCAGCGATGAATCGTATTGCCGAAGCGGCCGAGAAGCTCTCCAGAGACGTTCAAAACACGCCGCGGCAAGTCGTTTCCGCTTCCGTCATCGAGAATGCTAATGTTTTACTTGAGCTCATAAAAGTAGTGCGGACGCTTACTCGACAGCCTTAAAATCTTCCAACATGCTACGAACTCGCTTCCTTTCCCTGCTCGCGACTCTGCTAGCGAGCACCGCTGTGATGTTCGCGCAGGACGACGATGACGTCATTCGAACGAACACCGACGTCGTCGTACTGAACCTGACCGTGACCGACAAGAGCGGTCAATACGTCAAAGGACTGAAACTCTCAGATTTCAAGATCTACGAGGACGGCGTCGAGGTGAAGAAGGAATCGATCGCGAGCTTCTCGCTGCAGGAAGCGCCGTATGCGGCGGTCGTGCTGTTGGATAGTTCGGGAAGTATGGAAGCACGCTTCACCATCGCACGCTCCGCGGCGATTCGATTTCTCGACGGGCTGCGTCAGGAAGATGTCGCGGCGGTTTACCGGTTCGATTCAAAGGTTGAACGAGTGCAGGAGTTTTCCGGTGGACGGGATCTCGCGCCGACGGCTTACGCAATTCGCGCTAAAGGAATGACGACGTTGCATGATGCGATTGTCGAAGCAGCGAATACACTGGCGTCACGACCCGAGAACAGGAAGGCGATCGTTATCCTGTCGGACGGCATGGACACCTTCAGCAAGGCGTCAAGTGAAAAAGCGGTCGAGGCGGCACTCGCTGTCGGTGCGAGTATCTATGCTGTTGACATGTCGCAGATGGACGTCGCCGGATCGCGGAAGCAACCGGTCGCGGCGTCGCTGAAGAGTTTTGCCGAAAAGACAGGCGGCCGTTTCGTAGCAACGCCCGGTGGACCAGCACTGCGCGACGCATTCACCGGCATCGCCGATGAACTCGGTCACCAGTACACAATCTCATATCGTCCTGAGAATAAAACCCGCGATGGCAAATGGCGCTCGTTGGAAGTTAAAGCACAACGTGAGGATGTGTCTGTTCGAACACGTAAAGGTTATCGTGCCCCGAAGAAGTAACTAGCGGCTGGTTTTGGTTAACGACTTCTCGCGGTGGCGCTCGAAGGCGAGTTCGATGAGTGTTTCAAGCAGACGTCCGAATGAAAGCCCCGAGGCGGCCCACATCTTTGGATAACCCGACACCTCAGTCAAACCTGGCATCGTATTCAACTCATTAATCACCAGTTCCCCGCCGTTGCGCGGCAGGAAGAAATCGACGCGCGCGAGTCCGGCTCCATCGATTGACTGAAACGCGCGTATCGCCATTCGCTGAATCTTCGTTGTCATCGATTTCGACAGCGGGGCGGGAACGACAAAACTCACGCGTCCGGTGTTCGTGTATTTCTCCGTGTAATCGAGAAATCGCGCCGCTTCGTCAAAAACCACGTACTCACCCGGCAAGCTCGCCTTCGGTTCGTCGTTACCCAACACGGCGCACTCGATCTCACGCGCCATCAACTCTTCCTCGACGATGATCTTCCGATCGTATTGCGCCGCGAGATCGATTGCTTCGGTTAGCGACTTCTTGTCAGTCGCCCGCGACACACCAACAGACGATCCGAGATTCGCCGGTTTCACAAAACACGGCAATCCGATATCGGCAACAACCTTACGTATTACTTTAGCCGGGTTGCTGCGCCACTGAGATCGCAGAAACCACACATACTTGCAAATCGGCAAACCAGCCTGGACGAAGAGCGACTTCATCGCGACCTTGTCCATTCCGCACGATGAAGCGAGCACGCCGCAACCAACGTACGGCACGTCCGCCATTTCAAGTAATCCTTGAAGTGTGCCGTCTTCGCCGTAGGTGCCGTGGAGTGCGGGAAACACGACGTCGAGCTTTTCCGCGACGAACGATTGCGAGTCGCTTTTGAGTGATATCAGTCCCTTATGTGAGGGATCGCCGACGAGGGCAACGTCGCCGGTCGCCGGCCCGTTGGCAGACATCCGGTCGTGCACGGCCGCAGGAAGTAGTTGTGCTGACTGCGAAGGCGCGAGCCACTTCCCTTCCTTCGTAATCGCGATCGGTACTACGTCAAACTTTCGTGGATTGATGCTTTCGACGATCGCTTGCGCGGATCGAATGGAAACTTCATGTTCACCCGATCGGCCACCGAAGATCACTCCGACGCGCAGCTTCTTTGCCACTGTTGTTGGTCCAGTCTTTACAGAATTGTCTTGCCTAACGCCGACAGAATCAGTTCGACACCCAGCTCGGCGGTCTTGTTGTTTACGTCGAGCGCGGTGTTGATCTCGACGATCTCGAGATAGCGCATGCCGCCGGCTTCGGCGATCTTCTCCATGCCCAGGTGTGCTTCACGATAAGTGAGTCCACCGCGAACTAACGTGCCTGAGCCAGGTGCATCACCGGGATCCAGAGCGTCGACGTCGAATGTGACGCCATAACCGATCGTGCCGCGCGAAACTATCTCGATCGCTTCATCCATACACGCCGACATACCACGTTCGTCGATCTCGCGCATCGTGAAGAAGCGCATTCCGAGTTGGCGAATCAGTTCCCTTTCGCCGGAATCGATATCACGTGCGCCGACATGGACACATAAGCGAGGATCAACTTTCGGAGCGAAACCGGCGACGTTAGTTAACTCAGGTGCGCCGTAACCGAGGAGCGCCGCCAGCGGCATTCCATGAATGTTGCCGGACGGCGTTGTTTCCGGCGTGTTCATGTCGGCGTGCGCGTCGAACCAGATCAAGCCGAGCTTTTCATCTCGGTGTTTGAAATACGAGGCGGCGCCGCCAAACGAACCGATCGCGATCGAATGATCCCCGCCGAGCACGAGCGGCAGTTCGCCTGCCTCAAGTATTGCTTCAACTTCGTCCGCGAGCTGTTCGCAGGCATTGCTGATCTCGCGCACGTATTTCAGCTTCTCGTCCGTGAGCGGGACCGATTTCGGTCGTTCGAGACGCATGTCTCCCAGATCCCGAACGGAATATCCCAAACGTTCGATTCGCTGCTGCAAACGCGCGACCCGCAGCGCTGCCGGCCCGATGTCGACGCCGGCCATACTTGCGCCATAACCCAACGGCACGCCCAGGATCGCAACTATCTTGTTCGCGTTTGCACTCACTGCGAAAACCTAACCACCGAGATTGGAAATAAAACCGCCGCCACCCCCGCCCTGACCCGGGAAGAACGGCTTGAGCAGACCCGCGAGCGCCGCGAGATTGCGCGTTTGAATCAATAGCTCGCCCGGTCCCGTAAACTCCGCAACGATTCCCTCGCCACTCATCATACTGCGGAAAAATCCGGACGCCGCCTTGCGCAGCGTGTACTGCGTCGTTCCTTCCCACGCCACGAGATGGCCCGTGTCGACGACATAGCGCTCACCCGCTCGAAGCCGCTTACGATGAATCGCGCCGAACGAGGAAACGAGCAACAGTCCCTGACCCTGGACCATCAGCACGAAGAGTCCCTCACCCGAGAAGAACGACTTCGCACCGCCCCACTTCGTATCGACCGTCAGGCTCGCATCTCCGGCGAGATACGAACTCGACTGCACGAAGAAAGGCTGACCCGCAAGTTCGATTGCGGCAACGTCGCCCGGTGCTCCCGGCGCGAGCGTCACTTCTCCTGGACCACCGCGAGCAGTAAAGGTCGACATGAACGCCGACTCGCCACCCGCCGCACGTTTAATCGCTCCGAACAGACCGCCTTTCATCTGCGATTGCAGTTCGACGTTGGCAGACATCGACACCATCGCGCCCGCTTCCGCCTGGATCGCCTGCTCGGCCTGAAGTTGCAGCACGGCAAGCGAGAACGACGGCTGATGCAGCACTTCGTAGCTGTACCCTCGTCCTTGTCCACGCGAGTCTTGATCGATGTTAATGCTGTGGCCGCCCTGATTCATGGGTTGCGTCTCCGTCGCACTCAAGCGATGACCACAAGCGCCACAGAACGTCGCATTGGTCATCAACTGAGCACCACACTTCGGACAGTTCATGAGTCGCTCCTAAGCTTAGAATCTTAAGGTCTGATTCGGTACATCATGCGTGGAAACGGAATCGTTTCGCGCACGTGCTCGATGCCACACATCCATGCGGTGCAGCGCTCGACGCCCATCCCGAAACCTGCGTGCGGAACGCTGCCGTAACGACGCAAGTCGAGATACCACTGAAACGCTTCTTCCGGAAGCTGATGCAACGCGATCTGCTGCTGCAGAAACTCGAGCGACGTGGCGCGTTCACCACCGCCGATCACCTCGCCATATCCTTCCGGCGCCAGCACGTCGACCCCTAATGCGAGTTCCGGCCGCTCGGGATCGCGCGCCATGTAAAATGCTTTCACCTCGGCGGGATAGTGATGGACCATCACCGGCTTGTCGAACTGGCTCGAGATGTACGTCTCGTCGGGCGCACCGAAGTCGCCGCCCCATTCAAACTTCGCTTCGAGCGCGCCTTTTTCGAAACCTTCGTCCAGCAGCTTCACGGCATCGTCGTAACGAATTCGCGGAAACGGCGCGACGATGCCTTCGAGCTTGCTCGTGTCGCGTTCGAGCACTTTCAACTCTTCGCCGCGATCTTCCAAAACACGGGCAGCGATGTATGACAGAAGGCGCTCGGAAAGGTTCATCACGTCGTCGAGCGTCGAGTAAGCCATCTCCGGCTCGACCATCCAAAACTCGGTCAAATGCCGTCGTGTTTTCGACTTTTCAGCCCGGAACGTCGGGCCAAAACAGTAGACCTTGCCGAAGGCCGCAGCATTCGCTTCGTTATACAGTTGCCCCGACTGCGTGAGATACGCCTTCTCGCCATCGAAGTAATCGACTTCGAAAAGCGTCGTCGTGCCTTCGCACGCAGCGGGTGTGAAAATCGGCGAATCGCAAAGCGTGAAGCCGTCGTTGTCGAGAAAATTCCGCACGGCCTGCACGACAGTGTGCCGCACTTTCAGCACGGCATGCTGGCGGCGCGAGCGCAGCCAGAGATGGCGATGGTCCATCAGGAACTCTGTGCCGTGCTCTTTCGGAGTGATCGGATAATCGTGTACCTGCTGTAAGACCTCAGCAGCGTTCACGTCGATCTCGAAACCGCCCGGCGCGCGACTGTCTTCGCGCACGGTGCCTTTGATCGCGAGTGCCGATTCCTGACCGAGACCTCTAACAGCTTCCCAGGTTTCAGGATCGATTGCGTTCTTCAACACCACGCATTGGACGACGCCGGTGCCGTCGCGCAGTTGCGGAAACGCGATCTTGCCGCTCGAACGCATGTTGTACAGCCAGCCTTTGAGCACAACTTCTTCGCCGACGTGTTTTGCAAGTTGGTTGATGTAAGTGTGATTGGTTGCGGTGCTTACGAGTGATTGCGTCGTCATCTAGAAAACCCGAGGGATGTTATCAGTTAGTTAATTCGTTCCTTCAGCATGCGACGCAGGGTGGGGAATCTTTCGAGCCAGTCGATGGCCTGCAAGACGATCTGAAGTGTTGGTTCAATAAAGTGCTGGTAAGCGGCGCCGCGTCCGGCGACCGCTGTTTGATACGAGAAAGTTCCCGTAGCCTTCAGGCCGCGCTGAATCGTCATCAGCCGGAATTCCTGCGCAAAAACATCCGGATCGATCGCGCCGAGTCCTGACTGCCGCCGCTCTTCGAGAAAGAACAATCGATGACCGCGCAGTTCAGCAAGCGATGGCGGACAGGGTTGTCGATCAAGAAGAAACGAAACGAGGTCATAACTCGCCGGACCCATACGCGCGTCCTGATGATCGACGATGCGCATGCGCTTGCGGTGATCGATCATGAGATTGGCGGAGTGGTAGTCGCGATGACAGAGCACGCGCGGCGCGGCTGCGAGTTCTGCGGCGATGTCGTTGAGTTCCGCTTTTACTTCCGCCGTCTCGGAGTGCCGCAAAGTCTCCTGACGCAGGCTGCCGAAGTAGTGATCGAAAAAGAAGTCGAGCTCCCACGAGAGCTTTGCTTCGTCAAACGCCAGACGGCTGGCGATTGAGTTCATTTCATACGCTTTCTCAGTCGCCTTCTGGATCTTCGCGATCAACGCGATTGCCTGTTCCTTGTACTCGTCGCACTTATCTTCGGGCTCGTTCTCGTAAACCTGAAATAGCTGCTCGTCGCCAAGGTCTTCCTGAACGATGATGCCGGCGTTTCCGTCGACCTCGTAGATCTCCGGCACGGGAATGTCGCACTCGAGGAACAGCCGCGTCACGTCGAGATACGGGTGAAATTCCGGATCGAATGGTTCCTGGTAAACAGCGGCGATGGCGGTGCGTTTCTTCCAGCCGATGCGGTAATACTTGCGAGTCGAGGCGTCGGGCGTGAGCGGAATGACTTCCCTGCCGGTGATTCCCTGCTGCGCGATGAATCTCGCAAGCCGATCAGACGCGGAGGACTCAAATGCGTTGGAAATCACCTGTTTAGCGGAACTCATTGGGTGTCGATTGCCGATTGTCGATTGCCAATTGCCGATTTGGAATAGTGCAACCGCAGAAACGATTCAGTAAATCGAAAATTGGCAATTGGAAATCGGCAATGCGCGCGAAGCGCGGCGATTGTATCACAACGGAACGACAAAGTTTTCACCCCGAAAATCGCCCGGAAGCGCCTTCTCCGGGCGCTTTTTGCCCTCTACCAGCTCGCGTCGCACGACGATTGAATTCTCGACGACGTCGTCTGCCGGAATGGTTACATCATCGGCGAGAACGCAGCGGCTCACACGAGCGCCGGGGCCGATTCGGACGTCGTCCCACAGGATCGAATCCGTCACGGACGCTGACGGCGAGATATCGCATCCAGTGCCGGTCACGTGTGATTGCCCCGTTTCTTTGAGCATCTCGATGCTGATCTCGAGGTAACGCTTGAGGGTCGAGAGTTCGCGCCATTTTCCGTTTGTGACGTGCGCAGCGATCACTTCGCCGTTTGCCATCGCCTGTGGGTAGACGTGCGTCACGGAGTCGGAGAATAAGGCGCGAGGAACGTAATCAAAGATGCGCGGCTCCATAATGTGAATGCCAGTGAACATCAACGGTACTGGACCACCGGCTGCGGGATCCGGCATGCCGGCAAAACGCGTGATACGGCCGTCTTCAGTTTCGACCACGCTGAAACGTTCGCGCCGCGTGTTGGGAAGAAGCACCAACGTCGCCAGCGCGTTCATCTGGCGATGCGTTTCGAGCGCTGCGTTAAGATCGATGTCGGTGATGATCTTTCCGTTGACGACGAGAAACGTGTCGCGGTCGAAAAACTCACGCGTGTTATCCAGCGCGCCGCTGGTGCCCAGAATCTGCGGCTCTTCGACGTAATGCAGCTTCACGCCAAACCGGCTGCCGTCTCCGAGCGCGTTCCGCACTGACTCGGGCCGGTGATGCAGATTCACGACGATCTCGTCAAAACCGTAGGCAGCGAGATACTCGGCCACGTAACCGACGAGCGGTTTACCCAGAATCGGAATTGCGGGTTTGGTGCGATCTTCGGTGAGGGGCCACAGACGTGTGCCGTAACCGGCGGAAAGAATGATCGCGCGCATCGCCGGTTATTCTACAACACCGATTTTGATTAAGAAGCTTTCGAGGAGGCGTCGCGCATGACGAGGTCAAACGTGCCGGGCGCGACTTTGCGAAAACGGGAGTTGCGATTGAGAGAGACGGCGACGCTGATCGTCGGGTTCTGTCCGGTGAACTTAAATCCGCCTTCGAGCAGCCGATTGTAGATCTCGTTGACGTGAAGTGCTCCCCCCTCTTCGCGCAGCAGCAACGTGACTGCCTGCGGGATGGTGCGGTCCATGAACCGATCGCTCAGAGCCTCGACGTTGTTCCGGACCAGCGGAATCTGCGGACGACGCTCGACCGGCGTGTGGGCGCGCGCCGGTTGACTCGCCCGGCTCATGGCCGCTTCCAGTTCAGCATCCGACGGCAGTCCTGTTGCCAGATTTCCCGAACCCAGCACGGACGAAAGCAGCCGGTAAATGGCGGCCTCAGTTTGGCTCGTCAACAAATCCATTTCGGCCAGTTCAGCCCGCACACTGTCGGCCTCCGCCTCCAATTCACGCAGCCGGGCCGCCAAATGCATGCGGGCCGCGCGCGATTGACGCAGGCTTTGTTCGAAGCGAGCCAGGAGATTTTCGTTAGGCACCCGATCCATCGCGAGCGATTCTAGAGGCGTTTCATGGATTGCACAACAAGATTCTCAATTTAGCGGTCGCGCTTGAGAACGTAGGTAGGCAGGGCGCGCAACGAATCGGTGTACTCGGATTCAGGCAGGTCATCGAGAGCGCTACGGGCGTTCTCGGCGAATTGATCGGCCAGGGCGCGCGCCTTCTTCAAAGCCCCCGTGCGATCGAGCGCCGCGCGCAGATCTGCCTGGCTGACTGTGTTGTAGTTCCCGTCGAGGAGCACACGTTGGACCATCGGCGCCGTTGAAGCGTCCGCCGCCATCAGGTAAATCAACGGCAAGGTGACTTTTCGGCCGAGCAGGTCTGCACCCGCAGCCTTGCCCATCGCGGCATCACTGGAAGTGAAGTCCAGCAGGTCATCGACCAACTGAAACGCCGTCCCGAGATTCAATCCGTAGTCACGCAAAGCCGTCTGCTGCTTCTCACTCGCGCCGCCAAGGATCGCTCCGATCTCACAACTGGCGCTGAACAGGTACGCCGTCTTGCGCTTCAAAACGTCGAGATATTGACCTTCGGAAATGTCCGCGTGGCCCAGCAGCGTCAACTGCAACAACTCGCCTTCCGTCATCTTGCGCGTGACGCTGGTGAGAATGTCGAGAATCGGCAACGACCGTTCCGCCAAGCTCGTTTCGAACGCCGACATGTACAGCCAGTCGCCCATCAAGACCGCGGTCTCGTTGCCGTAAAGCGCATTGACCGTCGGACGATTTCGACGCGTGTCGGCTTTGTCGATGATGTCGTCGTGAACGAGCGTGGCCGTGTGCAGAAACTCCATCACCGTGGCCATGCGAATCGAGTTGTAGCGCGCGCCGTCACCGCCGACGGCGTAGTTTGCAAGAATCGTAAGCGCGGGCCGCACGCGTTTGCCGCCCGATGCCCGCAGGTATTCGCCAAGATAAGCAATCACCTGCACGTTCGAACGCGCTTGCCGCTCGAACTCGATTTCGACCTGTGCCAGCTCGTTTGCGATCACACTGAAGATGCGTCGCGCGGAGAGCGTCGCTTCCTGGTCCAGTGTCAGTGTGTCGCTTGAAATAGTCATAGCGCGATCAATTGGAACGATAGTTTGTGAACTGCATGTGAATGCCGAAGTCTTTGTCCTTCAGTTTCGCAATGATGTCCTGAAGTGTGTCGCGGTCGCGGCCGGTCACCCGAACGACGTCGCCTTGAATCGACGCCTGGACCTTTGCCTTCGTGTCTTTGATGAACTTCACGACCTCTTTGGCTTTCTCGGTCGGAATTCCCTGCTGGATCTGGGCGCGTTGTCTGACAGTGCCGCCGGCTGCCGGTTCGATGTTTCCGTAACTGAGCGCCTTCAGCGGCACGCCGCGACGAACGAGTTTCTGTTGCAGGATGTCGTTCATGTTGCGCAGCTTGGTTTCGTCTTCCGCGCTGAGGACGAGTTCGGTCTTTTCCAGGACCACGTTGGCCGTGCTGCCTTTGAAGTCGAACCGCTGGCGCACTTCCTTGATCGTCTGGTTGAGGGCATTGGAGATCTCTGCCGCATCAACCTGCGAGACGATGTCGAAAGAGTTCTGCTGAGCCATTGGCGTCCTCAGTGTACATCAATACCGCGGCATGTGAAACTTATCTCTTACTCAAAAACGCCAGCAAATTCATCATTCATGCAAATTGAAAAACCGCATAAAGTTCTCTGTCGTTACGTGGGCCAACTCTTCGATCTCCAGCCCATGAAGACCGGCAAGACACCGGGCGACTTCGACGACGAAAGCAGGCTCGTTTCGCTTGCCGCGATGCGGCACCGGCGTCAGGTACGGGCAGTCTGTTTCGATCAGCAAACGGTCCAGCGGCACCTGGCGCGCGATGTCGCGCAAGTCGTCAGCCTTCTTGAAAGTGACAATACCCGAAAACGAGATCATGAAACCGATCTCGATCGCTCTTTTCGCGAGCCCTTCACTGCCGCTGAAGCAGTGAAACACCCCGCGACGAGTCGCGCCGTCGTAATCGCTTTTGAGAATGTCGATCGTTTCGGTCTCGGCTTCACGCGTGTGAATAATCACCGGAAGGTTCAGATCACGTGCGGCGCGAAGCTGACGTTGGAAGACTTCGACCTGCACGTCTCGCGGTGAGTTGTCGTAATGAAAGTCGAGACCGATCTCGCCCCACGCGACGACGCGTTCGCCGCTCTGAATCAGCGCCTTTGTTTTCTCTTCAGCTTCATCGTTGTAGTGACGCGCGTCGTGAGGATGCGTGCCGATAGCTGTGTAGATCCGAGTGTGCGACTTGCCGAGTTCGATCGCGCGTTCGAAAGCGCCGCTGTGCGGATCGCCCGTGCCGACGTTCAGAATTGCGGACACGCCTGCGGCGTGCGCGCGTTGAATGACGTCCTCGCGATCCGCGTCAAACTCGGGACCGTCAATGTGCGCATGAGAGTCGACAAACATCCGATCCGTGGTTTACTTCAAACGCGCGCCGTTCGGCACGTCTTCCGTGAACGTCGCGATCACCGGCCGTCCTTCTTCGCCGTATGACGCCGCGACCACCATTCCCTGCGACTCGAAGCCGCGAAGTTTTCGTGGTTTCAAATTTGCGACCACGACGACCTTCCGGCCGACGAGTTTTTCGGGCTCGTAGTATTGCGCGATACCTGCGAGCACCTGACGGGCCTGCTCTTCGTTGAGATCGATCTTCAACAGCAGCAGCTTGTCGGCCTTCGGCACTCGTTCCGCTGATAAGACAGTCCCCACACGCAGATCGACTTTAGCGAAGTCGTCGATCTCGATGAAACTGACGACCCCTGTTGCGTCACCTTCGGTGGCGTTCGCGCTTGCCGCTTCCGTTGCGTTCGCGCTTGCCGCTTCCGTTGCGTTCGCACTTGCCGCTTGATTGATTTCGGTCATGATCTTTGTCTTGTCGATACGAGGGAAGATCGGTTGCACTTCGCCGACCGCGACGCCTTCGCCAAGCTCCCCCCATTTAAGCGATGTCGGATCGATCTTGTCGGGCGTCACCGTCAGGCCCAACTGTTTAGCCAGCGCGCGACTCGCATCCGGCATGACCGGATAAAGCAACACACTTAACCAGCGAAGCGTTTCGGCTGCACGATAGAGCACCGCGTTTAACGTGTGGCGCTGGTTTTCATCCTTCGCGAGATCCCACGGCTTCGCGGTGGTGATGATTTTGTCGATTCGCGCTATCACGGACCACGCTACTTCCAGCGCCCGGCTAAATGCGAGATTGTCGAAGTGCAACAAAAACTGATCGCGAGCAGTCTCGACAAAGCCACTGATCGTAGTTTCGTCGGTGTCCACTCCAAGGCGTTTTGCCAGGAGCAATTTCTCTTCTGGAATCTGGCCCGATGGAATCTTGCCCCCGCAGTAATTCGTAATCATCGTCAACGTCCGACTCGACAGATT
This sequence comes from Pyrinomonadaceae bacterium, assembly GCA_025923035.1. Taxonomy (GTDB): domain Bacteria; phylum Acidobacteriota; class Blastocatellia; order Pyrinomonadales; family Pyrinomonadaceae; genus PSRF01. The sequence continues at coordinate 14,484 of JAICGQ010000078.1, forward strand.
ACCGAGACCGCTCGCGAGATCGCTGTTGGAACGATCGATCACTCCTTCGTAACCAAAACGCCCGTCCTGTCCGAAGACCATCTCGCGCAGGCAGAAATAGCGAATCGCGTTGATCGAAAAGTGTTTTTGCAGCACGTCGAGCTCGACCGTATTGCCGAGCGTTTTCGACATCTTGCGGCCGTTCGGATCGAGCCACATTCCATGCGCCACGATCGCGCGCGGCAATTCGATGCCCGCTGCCAGCAGGAACGACGGCCAGTACACAGCGTGAAAACGCAGGATGTCCTTTCCGACCATGTGCAATGCGGGCCAGTACTTTTCAAAACCCGCCACACGCTCGCGCTCTTCGTTGCCGAAACCGATCGCGGTGATGTAGTTGGTCAGCGCGTCGAACCAAACGTACATCGTGTGCGCCGGATCGCCGGGAACAGGCACGCCCCAACTAACGGAAGTTTTGAGTCGACTGACGGAAAGATCCTGAAGGCCACCGCGCACGAAGCTCATGACTTCGTTTCGTCGCGATTCAGGTCTGACGAAATCCGATCGCGTTTCGTAAACGTCGAGCAGCGCGTCAGCGTAATCGGAAAGACGAAAGAAATAACTTTCTTCTGAGACACGATCGAGCGGCGTGTCGTGAATCAAACAAGTCGGCACGCCGTCTGGCGTCGCTGGCTTCTGATATTCGTCTTCGGTCTTGTAAGCAGCACACGGCGCGCAGAACCAACCTTCGTAGTGGCCCTTGTAGATCGCCTCGTTACCCTTCGGCGTCTTTGCTCTGGCGACGCGACGCCACAACTCACTCACGCCTTCGTAATGAAACGGCGCGGTGGTGCGCATGAAGATGTCGTAACCGCCGTGTTCGGTGTCGAGACCAAACTCGCGCGTCATCTGTTTGAAGTAATCGACTACGTAATCCGCCTGCTGCTGCGGTGTGCGGCCGTTTTTCTGCGCCGCGCGTTCGATGTTGATGCCGTGTTCGTCGGTACCCGTCAGGAAATACGTGTCGATGCCGCGCTGTCGTTTCGAGCGGGCGAGGGTGTCGCACACGATCATCGTGTAGAGGTGGCCAAGGTGCGGCAGGCTGTTCGCGTAGTAGATGGGTGTGGTTACGTAGAAGGTCATCTAATTGTCAGTTTTTCAGTCCCTTCCTTTGATGAGGGCCATGGCTTCGGCGCGGGTGCGCGGGTCGCTGCGGAA
>JAICGQ010000079.1 GCA_025923035.1 Pyrinomonadaceae bacterium
GGTCAAACTTTGTGAAGTTCCATGCTTGTGCTTAAATGCAAAAACAAAACTCGTGGATTCGGAATTTCTAGCACAACTCAACGAACAACAGCGCGAAGCCGTACTCGCCACCGAAGGGCCGCTGCTGATCCTCGCCGGGGCAGGCTCAGGCAAAACGCGCGTGATCGCCCATCGCATCGCATACCTGATCGCGGAAAAGAAAGTTCCGACCTGGAACATTCTCGCGGTCACGTTTACGAACAAAGCTGCCGACGAGATGCGCCAGCGCGTACAGCGGCTGTTGCACGCGCGCGATGATTCCAGTCTGCCGCTGGTTTCGACATTTCACAGTTTGTGCGTGCGCATCCTGCGTCAGGACATCGAAAAACTGAACGACAATTACACGCGCCGGTTCACGATCTACGATCAGGACGACTCGTTGCGTCTCATCCGCCAGTGCATCAAGGACATCGGCTACGACGAGAAGTCGCTCGGCCAGCGCTCCGTACAATCTGCGATCAGCTCCGCCAAGAACCGCGGCGAGGACACCAAGACGTTCGCAGCGCGCGCCGAGTACGGCGACGAACGTCGCGCGGCGATCGCACGCGTTTACCAGATGTACGAAGATCGCCTGCACACGAACAATGCACTCGACTTCGACGATCTGTTGATCAAAGCCGTACGCCTGCTGCGCAACGTTCCTGAGGTTCGCGAAAAGTACAACAACAAGTTTCGCTATATCCTCGTCGACGAATATCAGGACACAAACTCGCTCCAGTTTGATCTGATCAGCCTGATCACGCAGAAACAGCAGAACGTCGCAGTCGTCGGCGACGAAGACCAATCGATTTACAAGTGGCGCGGCGCCGACATCAGCAACATTCTCAATTTCGAAGTCCACTATCCGCGCACGAAGATCATCCGCCTCGAACAAAACTATCGTTCGACACAAACGATCCTCGACATTGCCGGCGCGGTGGTGAAGAACAATCGCCAGCGCAAGGGAAAAACTCTGTGGACGTCAAACCCGCGCGGCGGGCGTGTCGGTTATTACCAGGCTTACGACGCGGAAGCAGAAGCACGCTGGGTCGCGGGAAAGATCCTCGAACATCGACGCGACGAGTTCGATCTGCGCGCCGCTGTGCTGTACCGGACCAACTCGCAGTCGCGCGTGTTTGAAGAAGCGATGCGTCGCGCCGGTCTTCATTACAACATTCTCGGCGGCTTCAGTTTTTACGAACGAATGGAAGTGCGCGACATCATCGCGTATCTAAAACTCGCGCTGAATCCCAACGACTCCATCGCGCTCGATCGCGTCATCAACAGTCCGCCACGCGGCATCGGCCGCACGACCATGGAAGAGATCGAGCGACGTCAAAAAGATTACGGTCTTTCGCTGTGGGAAACGCTCGCGCTCGTCATCGAGAGTCCCGAAAAGCTGAGCCCGCGTGCGATCAACGCGCTCAGAAACTTCCGCAACATCGTCACGCGTCTCGGCGAGCTGGCCACCAGCGAAACGACGGACTCTGAAGCGCCGGTGTCAGGCGTCGTGCGCGCCGCGATCGTCGAGACTGGCTACGAATACGCGCTGCAATCTGAAAAGACGGAAGAAGCCGAAGGCCGTCTCGAAAACTTGCAGGAACTCGTAAACGCCGCCGTCGATTACGACGATCAGGGCGTGGAAGGACTGCGCGAGTTTATCGATCACTCCGCGCTCGTTTCCGATCAGGACGACTACAAGCGCGACGCTCCCGTGACGTTGATGACGGTCCACTCGGCGAAAGGTCTCGAGTTTCCGCTCGTCTTCATCGTCGGTCTCGAAGACGGTTTGTTCCCGCACTCGCGTTCCGCAACGGATCCCGACGATCTCGAGGAGGAACGACGGTTGGCGTACGTTGCGATGACGCGTGCCGAGCGATATCTCTACGTCACGCACGCGATGAAGCGACGCGTTTACGGTGAGGAGATTGCGTCGGAACCGTCGCAGTTCTTGAATGAGATGCCACCGGAGTTGCTGGACGATCTTTCACTCGGAAAGTCGTGGTTGTATTTCAGACGTGAAGCTGACGCGATCGAGATCGCACCACCTGACGAGCCACACCGCGAAAAGAAGAAGTACATGGGCAAGACTTACAACACCAAAGATTCGATCGCCGACTTCTTCAAGCAACGAAACCGGCAGATGGGCCAAACACCGGAACCAAAACCCAAGCCGGCGCCGCGGTCAACATCGCCTTCTTCTTCATCATCGGCAGAATTCGCGCCCGGCTCTTACGTAAAGCACTCCAAATACGGTCGTGGCCTCGTGCTCCGGCGCGAAGGCGCGGGCGAGGCCACTAAACTAACCGTAAGTTTTCCTGGCTATGGCCAGAAGAAGCTCGTCGAGAAGTACGCCGGTTTGGAAAAGGCTTAACTTTCACTGGACTCGCAGCAAGCGCTTGCCGCGAGTCCAATGGGTTTTCAAACTACCGCACCGAGACGTGATTGCTAGTCAGCTCCGAGGCGATTTGATTCGCGTCGAAAACCTTCTTCAAAATCTCCAACATTCCTCGCGAATCAACCGAAATCGCACGATTGATTGACTCGTCGTAAATGTAATCCCCGACGAGCGATTGAATGTTGCCGTCGAAGATCAACCCGACGAGTTCGCCGTGCTGGTTGATCGTTGGCGAACCGGAGTTCCCGCCGATGATGTCGTTCGTCGAAACGAAGTTAAAGGGCGTGTTCTTGTCTACTGCCGCCTTCTTGTCCATCCAGCGTTGCGGCAGAACGTACGGGAACTGGTGTTTGAATTGATCGGCGCGCGCGTAGAGACCGCCGATGGTCGTGAACGGCGCGACTTTCTTTCCATTCTCCGTGTAACCCTTGACCGTTCCGTACGACAAGCGCAGCGTGAACGTCGCATCCGGATACAACTTCGTTCCTTCGATGTCGAACAACGCGCGTGCGATCTTCGCGTAGTTGGCACGCTCAACACCGAGCACTTCGCTTTCGTAGCGTTTGCGCAGCTCGCGGGCTTTCGCGTCGATGGTGCGAGCAATGACGATCATCGGATCGGTTGATTCCTCAATCGCCTTGCGTCCACCGGCTGCGAGTTCCTTGCGATAAGCCACGTCTTTCAACTTTGTGCCGGTGATGATCTCGTTTGCTCGTTCCTGCGGACTCTTGCCGTCGAGAATCTGTTTCGCCAACGGATGATCGGCGCCGACAAGCTCAACCATGAAAGCCAGCGAATCGGCGAGTTTCAGTTTCTCGAAGTCGTCGTGAATCGGAGCGGGTGAATACAGCGCCAACTCCAACGAAGCACGACGAGCGTCCGTGTATTCCGGCAGTCGCTCGGCGTTTGGCTTCTCGCTCTCCGTTGCCAATCGCACGAGAGAGCGAGCGAAGGTGAAATAGGTGCTGTTGAAACCTGCGGCTTGATCGAAGATGCGCCGTTCGCGAACGTACGACGGATACGCTTTGTGCGCCGCGGCGATCGCGTCCCAGGCGCCACCATACGTCTTCAGGCGCTCCGGATCGGCAGCTACTGACTTGCGCAGTGCCGCTTCCTCTTTCGATTTGCGGGCCAGCAACTGCGGGTCCTTGAGTCCGGCAAGCCGGCCACGATAGACCTTCAAACTGTTCTGCACACTGTTCAGTTCGTTCTGCGCCTGACGCGTTTGTTCCGCGCCCTTGGCCATGTACTGCTTAAGCATCGCTTCCATTCGCTCGAGCATGCGGACGACGATCGGGATGCTCGTGTCGCGCAGTTCTTCGAGATGGGCCACGGTGTTTAGCCGCGAAGTCGAACCCGGGTTGCCGGTGACGAAAACGAGGTCGCCTTCCTTCGGTCCCGCGGTGGACCACTTGAAGTAATGTTCCGGATGGACCGGCTGATCGTTTTCGTAAACACGGACCAGCGCCATGTCGATGTTGTAACGCGGGAAGTTGAAGTTGTCCGGATCGCCGCCGAAGAACGCGGCCTGGAACTCAGGCACGAACACCAAACGAACGTCCGTGTACTTCTTGTAGCGATAAAGATTGTATTGACCGCCCTGGTACAGCGTCACGACATCGGAACGCAGGCCGGTGGTCTTCGTCGACTCGGCTTCGATCGCGGCGGTGGCGGTGCGGCGAGCGGCAAACGCCTGGGCGTCGGTCATGTCTGCTTTGACGCCTGCGTTCACTTTCGCCGTGACGTCTTCAATGCTCATCAGAACATTCAGTTCGAGACTCGGTACCTTGATTTCGTCGGCGCGTGTCTTGGCGACGAAGCCTTGCTTCGCGTAGTCCTTTTCCGGCGTGCTGACTTCCGTAACCAGGTCTTCGACGATGTGATAATTCGTCAACACCAGACCGTTCGGCGACACGAACGAACCCGAGCCGCCGTTGTTGAACCTGACCGACGCGAGGCGGACGTTATTCAGCCATTCGTCAGTGATTTTAAAGCCGTACTTCTTTTCGATTTCCGCGCGCGGGACGTTGTTGAACGTCCACATGCCTTCGTCTGCGAGCGCCGGAATGTGGAATGTAGAAATGCTGAAGAGCGCCAAAAGTAGCGCCGCAAGGAACGTTCTAAGTTTCATTTTTTAACCTCAGTTGGGCACAGATTAACGCATCTCTGATGCAGAGACTACTCGTCACGCTCGCCCCGATCTTTCATGCGGATGAACTCGTCGAGCGTCAAATCGCCGTGCCCCTTCTCTTTCATACGCTTGATGTAATTGGCGCTCACGCCGTGATCCTTCAGGCGAACTAGCTGATCGAGGGGGATGTTGTTGTAGCCGATTTCCTTGAGTTCTTTGACGAAGGTCGGACTGACGCCGTGATCCTTCACCCGTACCCACTGCTCAAGACTGGCGCGATCGTAACCTGCGGCGATGAATTCGTTGATAAATCGCGCGCTGACGCCATGATCTTTCGTGCGGACGAGTTGTTCCGGAGTCAGATTGGTGTAGCCGAGCGCGGTCAGTTCGTTAATGAAATTCAGGCTGACGCCGTGGTCTTTCATGCGCACGATCAGGTCGGTTGACTTGACGGTGTAACCGAGTGATTTCAGGCCCTGAAGATACTCCATCCTGACGCCGTGATTGCCCATTCTCACGAGTTGATCGATCGTGGCGGTGTCGTAGCCCTGTGCTTTCAGTTCGTTGATGTAGGCAAAGCCGACGTCGCTCATGGCAAGCGCCTGGAGTTGGTCGTTATTCGCGTTGCCGAATCCCTGGCGGCTCAAATCCGCGGCAAACGAACCGTTCGGGCTGAAAGTGAAATGACCTGAACCGTTGCCCTCCTTGAACCAGCCTTCGAAATTGAACGTGCCTGCATCGCGTTTCAGTTGGAAGCGCACGGTGTTTCCCGCGGACGACATCATCTGATCGCGGCTGAGTCCGGTCAGTTGATCGAGACCGATGCCGAAACCCGTGCTGCTGTGGTTGAAACCACCGCTTTGCTTTTCGCGACGGTAATGCATCGTGAGCTGGACTTTGGATTCGTCGGTCTTGTACTCGATGAGCCACTGGTTGGACGTCGTTTGTGGGTTGGAATAGCTGACTTCGGCTGCGGAATAACACGCGACGGCGAACGCGAGAACTGCGATTAACGCCACATTTCTCCTCATGCGGAACCTCCTCGTGAGCTAATGGATTGAAGGCGGAAATCTGTCGAACGGACAGTAAATTACAAGGTGCTCAGTGAGGTAAACACCGCCCTGCCGCGATTTGTGGCTGGAGAAGACGTTGTCCTAACTCTTTTGCCGTTGGTCGCCCCGCTCGCCGGCCATTGGTTTCGAGTTGCTCGTCACTTCACTGCCGCACTGCCGGCACAGATAGGTGTCGTCTTTTTGGGCAGGCGGAACCAGCCAAAGACAGCCACACGACTGGCACAAGATCGTGGAACCCAACAGCCACTCATTAAACCGTATTTGCTTTTCAACTCGCATTGGATCTCCCCCTTGCATTCCAGACCGTCTATCAGAGCGATAGTCCTTCTAAATGACAAACGACGCGAATCTTTCATCAAATTGTCGCAGGTTCGTCGCGTTCAAGCCCTGTGGATAGAACAAGTCGGGAAGGGGGCAACGTCCCGCTTTGCGCATGGCCGAGGGCGACGTTGTGCTTTGCCCCCTTCCTGACTTGTTCTAGTCTAGGTGACCATGCGAACTGCACAATTCAGAACACCGCGACTCAACCAACTCCCCCGCATGCTGCTCGCGGAATGGCGCAAACTAAAACTTCCCTTTGCGGACGAAACAGTGATCGTCGCCGTCTCGGGCGGCGCTGACTCGACCGCGCTGCTCCTCGCGCTTCACGAACTGAGATCCGCGCACAAACTCTCCGTGAAAATCTGCGTCGCGCATCTCGATCACAAGCTCCGGAAATCGAGCACTAAGGACGCAAAATGGGTCGCCGCATTGGCGGAAAAACTTGGCTACGAATGCGTCATCGGCCGCAGCAAAGTCGCGGAGATCGCTCGCGCAAACGCCGACAATCTCGAACAGGCCGCTCGCGAGGCGCGCTACGACTTCCTGGAAAGAACTGCGAAACGGAAGTCAGCCAAATACGTCCTGACCGGCCACACGATGGACGACCAGGCGGAAACAGTGCTGCTCCGCTTCATGCGCGGCAGCGCCGGCGCCGGACTCGGCGGCATGGAACTGCTGCGGCCACTCGGCACGAACTCGACGATAAAGCTCGTGCGTCCGCTGCTCCGGACGCGCCGCAGCGACACGGAAAACTATTGCCGACTTCGGAAAACAGAGTTTTTGCACGATGAAATGAACGACGATCAGAAGTTTGCGCGCGTGAAAGTCCGCCAGCAGCTTCTGCCGCTGATGCAGTCGTTCAATAACAAGGTCGTGGAGGCAATCTCGCGCACCGCCACGCAACTGCGCGAAGACTCGGACGTGCTGGTCAACAATTCCGATGCACTATTGAAGCAGGCCGCGGTGTTAGATCACCTTGACGATGAAACCGAAACGCCGGTTTTGGACGTAAAGGTGCTGGCTGCAGCGCCCCCGGCATTGAGGCGTCGAGCGTTGCGACAGTGGATTTCCGCCGCACGCGGGAGCAGCCGGCGGCTTGAAATGGTGCATATGCTGGCAGTTGAGAAGCTTTTGGAGGGCGCGGCCGGCGGGCGAGTGGTTGAGTTACCAGGCGGGACACGCGTTCGAAAGAAGAGGAACCGGCTTGAGTTTGAGAAACACGGAGCCGAGGGCAAAATTGATTGAAAAAGCAGCGGTCAAACTTTATAGTCGAACGCGGGCGCGTGCTTTGGTATCTAAGTGGTTGATTTCATGCTGTCCCGCACGGGGCTGGACAGCGACAAATGACGGGTAGATAAGGTAATATCGCCGTCGGAGGCGTTGATGAATTTGAGTTCTACAGCAAGACAAATAGTATTTTGGCTCTTAATCATCGCGGGTGCAGTTTTACTCTACAAGCTCGTGAATCCGCGGGGCAACAACTATTCGACCGTGGATCTGACGAAGATCGATCAGATGATCCAGGCCCGCCAGTTAAAACAATTGACGGTCAAACAAACTGAGACCGTCGCGATTGATAATAACAACGGGGAGTATCGAGCCAACTTATCAAACGAACAGGCAAAAGCAGAGCTGCTCAAGAACGCGCGTCAGGTGGTTGACGGCCGCGCGCTTGTACCAAAGGTAGAGGAAGAATCGAGCAGCAGTTACATCTGGCCCATGCTAATCACGTGGGCGCCGTTATTGTTCATAATCGCTATCTGGATCTTCATGTTGCGCCAGATGCAGTCTGGCGGAAACAAGGCGCTCTCGTTCGGTAAATCGAGGGCCAAGCTTCTCAACAACCAACAGAAGCGCGTGACGTTCAAGGACGTCGCCGGGGTTGAAGAAGCGAAGGAAGAGCTTCAGGAAATAATCGAGTTCCTGAAGGAACCACAGAAGTTTCAAAAGCTCGGCGGACGCATTCCCAAGGGTGTCTTGATGATGGGACCGCCGGGAACCGGCAAAACGTTGCTGGCCCGCGCTATCGCCGGCGAAGCAAACGTTCCGTTCTTCTCGATCTCCGGTTCCGACTTCGTCGAGATGTTTGTCGGCGTCGGCGCGTCCCGTGTGCGCGACCTGTTCGAGCAGGGCAAGAAGAACGCGCCGTGCATCATCTTCATCGATGAGATCGACGCAGTGGGCCGTCATCGTGGCGCTGGTCTTGGTGGCGGACACGATGAACGCGAACAGACGTTGAACCAGTTGCTCGTCGAGATGGACGGCTTCGAGTCGAACGATGGCGTGATCCTGATCGCTTCGACTAACCGTCCGGACGTTCTCGATCCGGCGCTGCTACGACCCGGGCGATTTGATCGACGCGTCGTCGTGTCGAGACCTGACGTTCGTGGACGCGAAGGCATTCTGAAGGTCCATACGCGAAAGATTCCGCTCGGGGAAGACGTGGACATCTCGGTGATCGCTCGCGGTACACCGGGCTTCACGGGCGCCGACCTTGCGAACCTCGTCAACGAAGCGGCACTGAACGCCGCCCGGTACAACAAGAAGCTCGTCGCTATGGGCGACTTCGAGTTGGCGAAAGATAAAGTGCTCATGGGCGCTGAGCGCAAGAGCATGGTGATTTCGAACGAAGAGAAGCGCGTCACTGCGTATCACGAAGCGGGTCACACGCTCGTTGGTCTGAAAGTGCCGAACGCGGACCCGGTTCATAAAGTCACCATCATCCCGCGCGGCATGGCGCTCGGTGTGACGCAGCAGCTTCCGGAAGGCGACCGGCACAACTACAGTCAGGAATACCTGTTGGGCCAGATCGCGATCCTGATGGGTGGACGCATCGCCGAAGACATCTTCCTCGGCAGCATCACCACCGGCGCGTCAAACGACATCGAACGTGCGACCGAACTCGCGCGCGCGATGGTTTGCGAGTACGGGATGTCCGAAATGGGACCGCTCACCTTCGGTAAGAAGGAAGAGCAGATCTTCCTCGGACGCGAGATCGCACAGCATCGTGATTTCTCTGAAGACACCGCGATCAAGATCGACGAGCAGGTGAAAAAGATCGTCACCGCGCAGTTCGAACGCGCGAAGGCCATCATCGAAGAGAATCGCGACACGATGATTCGTTTGGCTGAGTGCTTGTTGGAGCGTGAGTCGCTCGATGGTGTCGAGATTCGACGCATCGTGGCCGGCTTGCCACTCGACGAGAATCCGCCGGTGTCCGACGGTGGTGATTCGGATCGTCCGCAGCTCAAGGAACCCAAAGAGAAACCGGCTCAGAAGTCGCTGCTGCCGCCGATTACAGGCGGGAATCCGGCGCCGGCATAGACCGTTGGTTTGGAAGGCGAGGAATTTCGAAATGCCCATTGGTGAGCGAACGCTCATCATGGGCATTTTGAATGTTACGCCTGATAGTTTCAGTGACGGCGGGCTGTTCGTTTCTGTCGACGCCGCGGTCGCGCATGCCGAGCGGCTGATTTCTGAAGGCGCTGACATCGTCGACGTCGGTGGCGAGTCGACGCGTCCCGGCGGCGAGCCTGTTTCTGCGCAAGACGAGATCGCGCGCGTCGTGCCGGTGATCGAAGCGCTGGCCCGGCGCTGTTCAGTTCCACTCTCCGTCGACACAACGAAGTCGGAAGTTGCACGCGCCGCGCTGGATGCGGGTGCGTCCATCGTCAACGACATTTCCGCGTTGCGGTTTGATTTCTACGTCGCGGATGCGGTCGCACGCGCCGGTGCGGCGTTGGTATTGATGCACTCGCGCGGTACGCCTGCGACGATGCATCGTCTGCCGCCGGTTGCGGACATCATGGAAGAAGTGATCGGTAGTTTGCGTGCGAGTATTAACATGGCCGAACGGCGTGGCGTGGCCCGTGAGTCGATCGTGATCGATCCGGGCATCGGGTTTGGAAAGAGCCAGGAGCAGAACCTCGAGCTCATAGCGAAACTCGATCAGCTTATCGCCGCCTTCCCCGAATATCCTGTCTTGGTTGGAACGTCGCGCAAGTCATTCATCGGCCGAATCCTCGCCGACAACTCCGGTACGCCCGCGCCCGCTGACGAACGCTTGCACGGAACGCTGGCCACGATCACCGCGGCTGTCCTCAAGGGCGCTCACATCGTCCGCGTCCACGACGTAAAACCAGCCGCCGAGACGATCCGTGTTACTATGCAGCTCCGATGACGAAATCCCTGCGTATTCTCCTGTTCATCACTATGCTTGCGTTCGTTTCCGGCTTTGCCGAGTGCTACAAGCCGGTGACGAAGAACCAGCTTCCGGCGCGGATCAAGACGGTCGCGGTGCCGGCGTTTCAGATAGAGAGTCAGGCGCTGCGTTACAAGATCGAGTCGCGGTTTACTGATGCGGTGATGCGCGAGTTGGTCCATCGCGGCCGCGGGTTGCGTGTGCAGGGTAGTCGTGAAGGCGCCGATGCGGTAATCGAAGGCGTCATCAAGAGTTTTAACTTTGCCGGCGTGTTGCTCGACGACAAGGGCCGCGCGCGAATTTTTGAAGTGACGATTGCGGCGGCCGTGACCGTCCGCGATCAAACTGAGAATCGCGTGCTTTACGATAATCAAAACTTTGTCTTCCGCGGCGAGTATGAGTTCGCCAGCGATCCCCGCACGTTCTTCAACGAAGAAGATCCGGCGATACTCCGCATGTCGCGCAACTTCGCCGAGAGCATCGTCTCCACTCTAGTCAACGCAGTCGAAGTCAAGAAGTAATGGCGGCCCTTTCTCGAACCGATCTTGAACGTTCGTTGCGTCAGGGTTTGCAACCCTTGTACCTGCTCGTCGGACCCGAGCGATACCTGCGCCGAGCTGCGGCCCACGAGATTGCGGAAGCGGCGCTGAGCACGACGCTGATTCGCGAGTTTAACGAGGCTAGTTTCAGCCTGTTGACTGATTCGGTGCGAAGCGCGATCGCCGCGGCGGAACAGTTGCCGATGATGTCCGAGCGGCGCGTCGTGCGGGTGCGCGATTTTGCGCGGTTGCGCGATGCGGATGAAGACGTACTGATTGCCTACCTGGGGAATCCGTCGCCTTCGACGGTGATGATCTTCACGGCGGACGAACTCGATAAACGCAAGAAGTCGACGAAAGCGCTGCTCGATGCGTGTACCGTGGTTGATTTCTCGCCGTTGAAAGACAGCGAGGCCAAGGCATGGGCCAAGTCGCACCTGAAGACACTGAAGTCTGCCGCCGACGATCAGGCGTTGAGCGAGATCATCAACCTCGTCGGCACGGACATTCAAACGCTCGCCAATGAACTCGAGAAGCTGGCTTCGGCGGCTCTCGACACGGGTCGCATCACGATGGACCTCGTCGATGAGCTGATTGGCCGCACCCGTGAGTTATCCAATTTCGAACTCGGCGATCATCTACTCGCGAACAATCGCAAACGCGCGCTCGAAACGGTTCATCGACTCCTCGATGACGGCGCGGAACCCGTGATGCTCATCGGGCTGATTGCCGGGAATTATCATCGGCTCGCGCTCGGCAAACATCTGCTGGCGCGCGGCGGACGAGAAGAAGTCTTTCGCAACATCTCGATGCCGCCGTTCAAACGCGACTCCTATATCTCGACGTTGCAGCGCAGCGACGCGAAAAAGATCGCGCGCGGGCTTCAGCTTACCGCCGCTGCCGACCTCGCCATCAAGACGTCGCAAGCGACTCCTCGACTTCAGCTCGAGATGCTGGTTTGTGAGCTGTCTGGTTAAGGTTACCGACTACGTAATTGCATTGTTCGACCAACGAAGCCTGCGGACCAAGTTCTCTTAACCTCTCGGCAATCGACTCGATCCAAAACACCGTCACTTCCTCGTTGTACTTCTCCCGCGGCACGCCATGATGAGCGATGAACCGGAGCAGCCCGGTGCGCATTCGCTCGACTGCGGCGCGCGTGTCGAGCGTCTGGAGGTACCACACCGCGACGGTCAAATGCTCGCGATGCTGGAACGCAGATTTGTCAGTTTCACACGTCTCAAACCCGCGCACGACATTCTCGATTTCCAGTTCGGAAACGTACATGGAACTCTCCTCATTTAAACAAAAAACGAGGCGGACCGAATATCGATCCGCCTCGTCATCATTGAAATCTCTCGGGTCTACTTACCCGATCGCGTTACTTGCCTGCCTGATTGGCCTTCACAGTCAGCCGCGATTTGTACCGGGCCGCAGCATTGGCGTGCAGGACGCCCTTCTGCACCGACTTATCAATCACCGAAATCGCCTGTGGCAGAACTTGCTGCACCTCCTGCGCGGAGCCCGAATCGAGCGCGCTACGCAGCTTCTTTATATACGTCCTGACCTTGGTACGATGGCTCCGATTAATAACGCGGCGCTTCTCACTCTGCCGCACTCTCTTCTCTGCTGACTTATGATTTGGCATTAACCTCTCCTAATAGCGCCCTCAGGCGCAAGCGACGGAGTATAGGCACCCGCCCGCGGGGTGTCAAGGCGCGGCGATTACCGGCTCTTGAGATAGCGCTGCATGACCGAGACGAGACAGCAGAGAACGATTACGCCCAGAATGACCGCAAATGTCTCCCCGCGAGGGTGCGCGGGGAGACTCCATTTCACCCTTATTGGCGCCCGCCACCACTCAGCGCCCAGATACCAACCAACAAACGCCAGAACCGACAAGACTACGATGACAGCGGCTTTCATCGGCGGAGAAACACGTTTGTCAAACTGCCGCAGGTCTTCCTTGATGATCGGGAGAAGTCCCATTTCGCAAATCTTATAAAACATCACGAATTGAGGAACAATAGGAGCGCATTCGGGCTCGGCCGTTGACACCTCGCGGGAGGCTGTAGTAGCGTCAAATTCGCGATATATGCAACCACTTACGGCCTGCCATCCCCCACACCGGCACATCCAATTGCTCTGCATGTACGAAGGAGAAAGTTAACCGCAGTTGAAGAAGATTGAGCTTCCGCCCCGTGGCCTGGAGACGCTGTTTGGTGTTCACGACCAGAACATCAAGTACCTGGAGTCGCTGCTCGCCGTCAGAATTGACGCCCGCGGGCAGGATGTTTCCATCGACGGCGATCCGTCTGACGTCGAAACCGTAGAACGCATCCTCCAGGACTTTTCCGACCTTTTCAAAGAAGGCAAGCACTTCACCGACAAAGAACTGCGCGAAGCGTTTGCGCAGATCGCCGAAGACCGCGCCTTCAGCCTCCGCGACTACTTCACTAAAGCGCGCTTCAATCCGGCCGGAAAGAAGCAGGTCGCCCCGAAGTCAGTCAATCAGCGCAAGTACATCCAGGCGATTCAGGAAAAAGACGTCGTGTTCGGTATCGGCGTCGCCGGCACGGGCAAGACTTATCTCGCCGTCGCGATGGCCGTGCAGGCGCTGATGCAGAAACAGGTGAACCGCATCGTCCTGGCGCGTCCCGCAGTCGAAGCCGGCGAGAAACTCGGTTTCCTTCCCGGCGACCTGCAGGACAAAGTCGATCCGTACTTGCGCCCACTCTACGACGCATTATTCGATCTGATCGACTACGAGCGCGTCACCCGGCTGCTCGAAAAGCGCGTCATCGAAGTCGCGCCACTCGCATTCATGCGCGGACGCACGCTCTCGGACGCCTTCATCATCCTCGACGAAGCGCAGAACACGACCAGCGAGCAGATGAAGATGTTTCTGACGCGCATCGGCTTTGGTTCGAAAGCCGTGATCACCGGCGATGTCACGCAGGTCGATCTGCCAACGGGTAAACGAAGCGGTTTGATCGAAGCGGAACGAATACTTTCAAACCTCGAAGGCATCGAGTTTGTTTACTTCACCGACAAAGACGTGGTCCGTCACAAGCTGGTCCAGATGATCATCCGCGCCTACGAAGAACAGACCAAGCGGAGCCAGATGTAGTGGTTGAAGTAGTAAACCGCCAGCGAGGTAAGAAGGTTGACACTGAAGCGTGGTCCAACTTCGCCGTCAAAACACTAAGCGCTATTGGTAAACACGAATCGTCAGCTACAATCGCTTTCGTTTCAGACAAGAGTATTCGCAAGCTCAACCAACAGTTTCGCAATATCGACAAAGCCACTGATGTCCTCTCATTTCCTGCCGATGACGAAACAAATCTCGGCGACGTCGCTATTTCCGTCCAAACCGCCGCGGCGCAGGCGAAAGAAAACGGCTTGACGTTTGAAAATGAAATTGCCCAACTCATCCTGCACGGCCTGCTTCATCTCTCCGGCTACGATCACGAAACCGACAACGGCGAAATGAATCGGTTGGAGCTCCGGTTGCGAAAGAGGTTGGGTATTTAGTGCTTTGTACTTAGTACTTTGTACTTAGTTGGCGAGACGAAAAACCAGGCACAAAGAACAAAGCACAAAGTTCAAAGTTCTTACTTCCCTATCTGGCGCTGAGCATTTACTATTCATCCTATCGATGGAACTTGAAATAGCGCTTACGCTGCTGCTGCTCCTGGTGCTTTCCCTGCTGGCCACGGTGGACATGGCCTTCGGCCAACTGAGCGACGTCGGTCTACGCAGGCTCATCGGAGAGAACGGAGAAAAGCCTGAAGCGCGCGGCAGAGTCTTTCTGAAACAAGTGCTGGAGAACCGCCCGCGGTTCGGCTTCGCACTCTCGGCGACGATTCAAATCCTGCTGGTCGTCGTCGCCGTCCTCATCACCTCAATCTCGCTGAACCTCTTTCAAAACACGCGGATGGTGCTCGTCGGTCTCGTCGCTGGTCTAATCCTCGCCGGAATCTTTCGCCAACTGGTCCCGCTCTTCATCTCGACGCGCAACCCGGAAGGCACGCTGCTCTTTCTGCTGCCGATCATCCGGCCGTTCTTTCCCGCGATGGCTTTTCTCTCGGATCCTTTTCAAAGCCTGTTCGATCGCTCCCGCCGCAACAAGGACCAGGTGACTGAAGAAGGCGAAGAGGAAGAAGAGGACGACGACAGCGGCGACCTGCAGGCGCTGATCGACGTCGGCGAGGCTGAAGGCATTCTCGAAGAAGAGGAAGGCGAACTGATCCACTCGATCATCGAGTTTGGCGACACGCGCGTCAGCGAGGTGATGACACCGCGTCCGGACATCGTGGCCGTGCCAAACACTGCCACGATCCGCGAGGCACGCGATATCATGCTCGACTCGAAATACTCGCGACTGCCAGTCTACGGCGGTCAGATCGACAGCATCGACGGAATCATCTACGTCCGCGACCTGTTGCAATGCTGGGCCGAGGGCAGCGAAGACGCGAGCATTCGACCTTTGATTCGATCGGTCTACGAAGTTCCCGAAACGAAGCCCGTCGCCGAGCTGCTCGAAGAGATGCAGAAAGCCCACGTGCAACTCGCGATGGTGATCGACGAGTACGGCGGAGTTTCGGGGCTCGTCACCGTCGAGGACATTCTCGAAGAGATCGTCGGCGAGATTGAAGACGAAGACATCGCCGGCGAAGAGTTACAAGAGATCGTCGAAGCGAACGAAGGAAGTTACGAAGTGATGGCGTCGACGGAGATCGGTAAGATCGAGCGGCTCTTCGATATGGAGATCGAAGCCGACGATTTCACGACGATTGCCGGACTCGTAATCAACGAGTCAGGCAAAGTCCCCGCTGTCGGCGAAGTGTTAACAATCCGTGGCCTGGAAGTCGAAATACTTGAAGCCGACGAACGGCGCATCAATCGTCTGCGAATCAAACCCCAGCAGCCCCAGGAAATGAGTACCGAATAGAGACGTAAACGGGTTCCGA
>JAICGQ010000080.1 GCA_025923035.1 Pyrinomonadaceae bacterium
CATCGTTGACTGGGTAGATCGATCATGCCTCGCGCCTTATTCGGCGCTCAATCCTTTCTCAGAACCAGGGACGTTAGCGAACGTCAGAGTCACAAATGTCAGCCAAATTAGGCGAGCTTCTCGTCCGCGAAAATCTGATTAGCCCCCAAAATCTTAGAGAGGCACTCGACTACCAGCGCGAGCATGGTGGCCGCCTCGGCTTTAATCTGGTCAAACTCGGCCTCGTCAGTGACGACATGATTACGGCCGTACTGTCCAGACAGTACGGCATCCCTTCGGTCAATCTCGATCTCTTCAACGTCGATTCCGCAGTGCTCCGTCTGATCCCTCAGGAAGTCGCGCAGAAGCATTGCGTCCTGCCCCTTTCGCGCGTCGGCGCCACGCTGACGCTCGCCATGGTCGATCCCACCAACGTGTTCGCGATGGACGACGTCAAGTTCATGACCGGCTTGAACGTCGAACCGGTTGTCGTCGCCGAAGGAAGCATTCAACAGGCGATTGCGAACTACTACGGCAGTTCGCGCGAGATCGAGCTGGCGATGTCCTCGACTGAGGACGTGGTTGTCGAATCCAAAAACGGCTCCAACGGCTCAAACGGTTCCATCACGCACGACGATCTCGTTTCGCTCGATAGTCTCAGCTTCGCGGACGGCGACGCTGAAGGCGTCGAAGTGCTCGAAGACAACGAAGAGATCGATCTCTCGACCTTGTCGCGCATGAGCGAAGACGCGCCCGTGGTGCGTCTGGTAAATGTGTTGCTGGTTGACTCTCTTCGTCGCGGTGCTTCTGACATTCACGTCGAACCGTACGAGAAGGAGCTGCGCATTCGGTTCCGTATCGACGGCATGCTCTACGACGTGATGCATCCACCTTTGAAAATGCGTGATGCGTTGATCTCGCGCATCAAGATCATGTCGAAGCTCGACATTTCAGAAAAGCGTCTCCCCCAGGACGGTCGCATCAAGATCAAAGTGAAAGTCGACGCGCGTTCGCGCGAGCTCGACTTCCGCGTCTCGACCTTGCCGACCTTGTTCGGCGAGAAAGTGGTTCTGCGCTTGTTGGACAAGCAGAACCTGATGCTCGACATGACGAAACTTGGTTTCGAGCCCGAGTCGTTGACCAAGTTCAAGCGCAACATCTCGAAGCCGTACGGCATGGTCCTGGTGACTGGACCAACCGGAAGCGGTAAGACAAACACGCTCTACTCTGCTCTGCAATCTCTGAACACGGTCGACACGAACATCATGACCGCCGAAGACCCGGTCGAGTTCAACCTGCACGGCATCAACCAGGTGCAGATGAAAGAGCAGATCGGATTGAACTTCGCTGCCGCGCTCAGATCGTTTCTGCGGCAAGACCCCAACATTGTTCTCGTCGGCGAAATCCGCGACTTCGAAACCGCGGAGATCGCCATCAAGGCCGCGCTCACCGGACACCTCGTACTCTCAACCCTTCACACCAACGATGCTCCCTCCACCATCTCCCGCCTGATGAACATGGGCATCGAACCCTTCCTTGTCGCCACCAGCGTGAACCTCATCCAGGCTCAACGTCTGATTCGGCGCGTTTGTAAGGACTGTAAACAGGACCACCCAACGCCGGCCGAGGCACTGGTTGAAGTTGGCTTCACGGCTGACGAAGCCAAATCGATCAAGACCTTCAAAGGCAAAGGTTGCGCTACCTGTAACAATACCGGTTACAAAGGCCGGATCGGACTTTACGAAGTGTTGGAAATAACCGACGAGATTCGTGAGCTGATCTTGATCGGTGCGTCCGCACTTGAATTAAGGAAGAAGGCGGTCGAGGACGGCATGATCACGTTGCGTGAATCAGGTTTGCATAAGATTCGCGCGGGCGTGACGACGGTCGAAGAAGTCGTTCGCGAAACGGTCGCCTAATCGAGGAGAAACCCGAACATGTTAAGAACAATTGCAATTTCCCTGGTGCTGCTGCTCTCCCTGGGCGTCATGCTGCCGTTTGCGAATTCGGCGCACGGAATCAGGCAGAGCGCACAGGTCACGCAGAAGAAGTCGAAACGCTATCGTTCACGGGCCTGGTGGCGACGACATCGCGCGCGCATGCGAGCGAAGCGGGCCGCCGAGGAGTTGGCACGCCGCAACTTGATGATGAATTTGCCGCAGAACTTAACCGTCAGCGACATGTCGGCAGTTGCTGGACCAGCTTCGCCGTCGGTTGCGTCAAATGGTGGTTCGGTGTCGTTCAACCAAATACCCCCAATACCGATGTCGGCACCGGTTACGTTAGAAGCTGGTGATGCGAGTGTTGCCCAAAGCACGACGCCTGCGACGCGAGCAACCACCGCGCCGATCGCCGTCCCTCAGGCAGTGGCGGTTACGCCTGCTGCCGAAACAACCGCCAACGCCGCAACATTGTCAGCGCATGCTGCCGCGACAGCGACACGACCGCGCGTCGTTAGTGCTGCTCGTCCGGTCGTCGCGCCGGGAACTACGGCGGCGAAAATGCCGGGTCAGATGAATCTTTCAGTGGTCGCGCTCAGCCGTCCGAATCCGATCTTCTTAACTCAGCGCGAACAGAAAAAGATGCTGGCTGGTGTGCCTGTTGCCGATCTGAAGCGGATCGTGATCGACAAGATGGTCAACAACGGTGGTTGGGTCGTCAACGACTTCATCCGCGAAGTGAATGGCAGTCGCGTTTTCGTCGTGACCGGCCGCACTCCGAAGGATGCGTTGACGCCTGAAAAAACGTGGACGTTCTATTTCACGGAAGCTGGTGGTCGCGTTTATGGACTCACCACGGAAGCGCCGGTTGAATACGCCGAGCGCATGTCGACCGAAGCGGAACGCTTTATCGAATCGCTGCGCTCGAAGCCCGAAGGGACCAAGGAATAACTCAAGCTGGGTTCAATTCAATTGCTCCAGGAGAGATCATTCAGATGCGACTGAACGAAACCGTGCCTCAAATTTCACTGTCCGAACTGCTGAGAAAGCTCTCAGAACTCGGCGGCTCCGACTTGCACATCACCACGGGCTCCCCGCCACAGGTTCGAGTGGACGGACATCTCCGTCCACTCGAGTCATATCGGGTCCTGACTTCGGCTGACACCAAGCAGCTTGCTTACTCGGTGTTGACCGACGCGCAGAAGCATCGTTTTGAAGAAAACCTGGAGCTCGACTTCTCGTTCGGCGTCAAAGGCCTGTCGCGTTTCCGCGCGAACTTGTTCAATCAGCGCGGCGCGGTGGGCGCAGTTTTTCGTGCCATTCCCTACGAGATCAAAGCGTTCGAAGACCTGGGTCTGCCGGCGGTCGTCAAAGAACTATGCAGCAAGCCGCGCGGGCTGATCCTCGTGACTGGTCCAACCGGATCCGGTAAATCGACGACGCTCGCGGCCATGATCGACAAGATCAATCGCGACCGTCACGAACACATTCTCACGATCGAAGATCCGATCGAGTTTCTCCACAACCACAAAGGCTGTCTAATCAACCAGCGCGAAGTGAACGCCGACACACACGGTTTCGCCGCCGCGCTGCGCACCGCACTGCGCCAGGACCCTGACGTCGTGCTCGTCGGCGAAATGCGCGACCTCGAAACCATCGAGTCTGCGTTGCGTATCGCCGAGACGGGCCACTTGACACTCGCGACGCTGCACACCAACTCAGCGGCGTCGACGATCAACCGTATTATCGACGTCTTCCCTTCTGATCAGCAGGCCCAGATTCGCGCGCAGTTGTCACTCGTGCTCGAAGGCATTCTGTGTCAGGCGTTGTTGCCGCGCGCTGAAGGAAGCGGACGCGCGATGGCGCTCGAGATTCTCGTGCCAAACGGCGCGATCCGGAACCTGATCCGCGAAGACAAGGTCCACCAGATTTACTCCATGATGCAGACCGGCCAGGACAAGTACGGAATGCAGACCTTTAATCAAGCGCTGGCCACGCTCTATCACAAACGCCAGATCAGTTTGGACACCGCTATGCAACGTTCGTCGAACACTGACGAGCTACGCGAACTGATCGATCGCGGCGCCGGCGTCAACACAAGTCACGGGAAACCGCATGCGAGTCCTTATGCTCAAGCCCGACCGATTGGTCAACGACCAAACGTAAGATAAGAAGCCACTGCGGAGTTCACAGCCATGCCAACGTACGTCTTTAAAGGACGCAACAGATTGAACGAGATCGTTGTCGGCGAACGCGTTGCCGACAATCGCGAAGCCTTGCGACAGATTCTGCGCCGCGAACAAGTGACGCTGACGTCCGTCAAGGAAAAGGGACGCGAAATCGGTATTCCGAAGATCGGCGGACGCAAGAAAGTAAAGTCGAAAGACCTGTCGGTCTTTACGCGCCAGTTTTCGGTGATGATCGACGCCGGTCTTCCGCTCGTTCAGTGTCTCGACATCCTGGCCCAACAACAGGACAACAAGTATTTCCAGCAGATCCTGATGCAGGTGCGTCAGGACGTCGAAGAAGGTTCGACGCTCGCGGCCGCCATGGCCCGCCATTCGCGTGTGTTCGATCAGCTATACGCGAACATGGTCGAAGCTGGAGAAACAGGCGGTATTCTCGACCTGATCTTGCAACGCCTGTCGACGTTCATCGAGAAGATCGTCAAATTAAAACGCGACATCGTCTCGGCGATGATCTATCCGGCGGCCGTCATCCTGCTCGCGATCATCGCGGTGGCAGTGATCATGGTCGTCGTGATCCCGCAGTTTCAGAACATCTTCCTCGGTCTGCTTGGACCAGGTGAGCAGCTACCGCTGCCGACGAGAATCGTCGTCGGTATCAGTAGCTTTATCGCGGGTTGGGGAGGACTGGTGATTCTGGCGTCCGTGATCGCCACGGCCGTCGCCGTCAAGTTCTACTACGGAACTCCGGGCGGCCGAAAAAACATCGATCGCATCCTCCTGAAGATACCGATCCTCGGCGACATTTTCCGCAAGATCGCCGTCGCTCGCTTTTCGCGAACGCTTTCGACGTTACTGTCGTCCGGCGTTCCAATCCTGCAGTCGCTGGACATCACGGCGAAGACTTCGGGTAACGTGATCATCGAACAAGCGATTACGAAGGTCCGCGCTGGTGTAGAACGCGGTGAAAGCTTTGTCGATCCGTTGAAGGCGACGGAAGTGTTCCCGCACATGGTCGCGCAGATGATCGGCATCGGCGAACAAACCGGCGCGCTCGACGCGATGCTCGGGAAGATCGCCGACTTCTACGAAGCGGAAGTCGATTCCGCAATCGCCAACCTGCTGACGTTGATTGAACCGCTCCTGATTGGTTTCCTTGGCGTCACGATCGGTTCGATCGTTATCGCGATGTACCTGCCGTTGTTCACACTGATCGGCAAACTTTCGCAAGGTCACTAAGAAACGAGTTACTAACAAAACAAGAAGCATCCGGGATTGAACCCCCCGGGTGCTTTTTCGTTTTCCCAAACCAACAACCAGTCCACCAACCAATCGGATAGCGAGTGTGTCCGGCAGTCTACACTTTGACGCTCTCCCATCTCGCGAAAGCCGCGCACGTTGCTCCTTTTCCTGCTGGCACATTCCTTGCCCCAGCGAGTGAACCTGACAAACAAACTACTCACTTCACCCACACAAGGAGCAGTACATGAGTAAGAACAAAGACGTTGACAAGAAACTCGAAAAAGAAATCGAGAAGATCAAGCCTGAGAAGGAGTTCGAAAAGCGCAAAGAGCTGAAGCAGGAGATCAAAGAGACCAAGGAGTTCAAGGAGTTCAAGGACAAGGTCGAGATCAAGGAACGAATCAAGGACTTCAAGGAGTTCAAGGAATTCGAGAAACGCGTCCCTGAGAAGGGCGGCAAAGAGATAGTCGAGGGCGGCGGAATTGATCCGGGCATCGTGTTTCGCGCCGACAAGCCGGAAGAAGGAGCGGCGAGAGCTGAAGAGTTGAAGCAGATCGAGAAGATCAAGCCCGAGAAAGAGTTTCCGGACAAACTTCACAAGGAGATCGAAAAGATTAAACCCGAGAAAGAGTTCGAGAAATTTCAGAAAGAGATCGAGAAGATCAAACCCGAGAAGGAATTCCCCGAAAAGTTCCAGATCAAATCCGAGTTCGAGAAGCCGAGTGCCGAGACGAGGCTCGATCCGGGCACGCGCCTGTTCAAAGGCACCGGTAGCCCTGAGGATCGCCTCGGCGAACTCGAAGACGCGGTCGAGAGACTCACGCACTTCATCGGCGTGGACCTCCGTCCCGATCTAACGACTGGCGCTCTGAAAGGCGAACCCGACGTCGGTGGTACTGGCGGCGAAGCCAAACCCGACGACAAAAAGAAGCCGAAGTAGTTATTCCGATTCTTCGGAGACGGGTCTTTACTGCAATCGCGAGGACAGGCGCGCGTGCTGCGTCTGTCCTCGCAAAACAAGGGAGCGAATATGTGGTTGATGATCTGTTCGGCCCAGGACGAGTCGGCCCTGTGGGCTTACTACGGCTTGCGTGCGCGTGGGCTGAATCCGCTCGAGTTGGTCACTGCTGAAATGTTGACAACCAGCGCTCGCTGGGAACACACGGTCGGCGTCGATGGCGCGAATTTCACCGTCACTCTCGCTGATGGACGCGTCATAAACAATCGCCGGATTAACGGTGTCGTGAACCGTCTCACGCACGTGCCCCTGCATCATCTCGCAGGCGCGTCGGATTTTGAATACGCGCAACAGGAATACACCGCGCTGTTCATGAGCTGGCTGAAAACTCTTCCCACCCCGATCTTCAACGGCGTCCAGTCGCAGGGATTGTCAGGCGCGTGGCGTCATGTTTCGGAGTGGGTGTGGATGGCGGCGCAGTCGGGACTGCCGACCGCGACGTACACACAAACGAGTCACGACGAGATCGACGAGACAAGGCAAATGCGCACGATCGTTCCGCAAGGAACGCCGACGACGATGGTGATCACGCTCGGCAATCACGTGTTTGGTCCCAGCCTGCCACCACACATTAGCGACGCCTGCAAGGCACTGGCGCGCCTCGCGCAAACGCCGCTGCTGGGGATCGAATTGACTGTGGGCCAGTCGCACGGCGACCGCTGGACCTTCGCCGGCGCAACTTCAATGCCGGATCTGCGTCTGGGCGGTGAACCGCTGCTCAACGAACTCGCTCGACAACTCTACGTCAATCAACGCAGGAGCAACTCATGATTCTCCTTTGTGGCATCCCTACTGAATCGCCGATGGCCCTCGTCAGTGAAGCACTCGAAAGCAACGGCACGCGTTACGTCGTCCTGAATCAGCGCAAGTACTCCAGCATGAAGATGTCGCTGGAGATCAACCGCGGAAAGCCGAGCGGCAAGTTGCAACTCAACGGCGACAGCTATTCGGTCGACGAGTTCACCGGCGTGTTCACGCGCTTGATGGACTACCACCACTTGCCCGAGTTGAAAGACGCACCGGAAACTTCGCCGGAGGTCAACTTCTGCCGCAACCTGTTTGACACGCTGACGCGTTGGGCCGAGATCACTCCCGCACGGGTCGTGAACCGCGTTGCGCCGATGGGATCGAATTTCTCGAAGCCGTACCAGGCCCAACTGATCAAGCGCTACGGTTTCGAAGTTCCGGAAACCCTGATTACAAACGATCCCGAACTCGTACGTGCGTTTCGCGCGCGACATGGTCGGGTGATCTACAAATCGATCAGCGGCGTGCGTTCGATCGTGCAGACGTTGACCGACGACGACATGACGCGCATCGACAACATTCGCTGGTGTCCGACTCAGTTTCAGGCATTCGTCGAAGGCACCAACGTGCGCGTCCATACTATCGGCGACAAAGTGTTCGCAACTGCGATTAAGACCGACGCGACTGACTATCGCTACGCGCATCGTCAGAGTGGCGATTACGCGGATCTGCGGCCGGTGGACTTGGCGGATGATCTGGCGGAGATGTGTGTGAAGTTGGCCGCCGGACTCGGTCTGGCTTTCGCCGGCATCGATCTGAAGATCACGCCCGAGAATTACGTTTATTGTTTCGAAGTAAACCCCAGCCCCGCGTTCAGCTACTACGAGTCGCAGACAGGCCAGCCCATCTCGCGTGCCGTCGCTGATTATTTAAGCGGCAACTAACGTGGATCCGTGTCCGAACACGGCATCTGCGGAAGTATCTGCTATAATCTGGCTACCCTGTTGTCCCCCGAAAAAGTTCTCCTCAGAGTCACTCAGAGATTAGATAGGTATGGCGGACCAAACCACGGACTTGAAAAGCCCGGAGTTCGCGCCTTACTGGCTCGCGGCGCTGATCGAGTCTGCCGATGACGCAATCATCAGCAAGACACTCGAAGGCATCATCACGAGTTGGAACAACGGCGCGGAGCGAATCTTCGGGTACACGGCCGAAGAGGCCATAGGCAATTCCGTGACGATGCTGATGCCGCCGGACCACATCGACGAGGAACCGGCAATTCTGGCGCGACTCCGTGCCGGCGAACGTATCGAACATTACGAAACAATCCGTCTCACTAAAGACGGGCGGTTGATCGATATCTCGTTGACAGTGTCACCGATCAGAGGTCCTAACGGACAGATTGTCGGTGCGTCCAAGATCGCGCGCGACATCACCGATCAGCGACAGGCACGTAAGGCTCTCGATGCTGCCTACGCAGAAGCGTTACACGCTCGCGGTGAAGCGGAACAAGCCGCTAAAGAAAAGGAACTGCTTTATCAAAAGGCGGAAGAGTCGAGCCGTTTGAAAGAAGAGTTTCTCGCCACGATCTCCCATGAGCTCCGCACTCCGTTGAGCGCGATTCTGGGGTGGACGCGAATGTTACGTCTGGGCCAACTCTCAGCAGATGAACAGGCAAAAGCGCTCGAGACGATCGAACGCAATGCACGCGCGCAGGCACAATTGATCGACGATCTGCTCGACGTCTCGCGCATCGTCACCGGCAAGTTGCGTATGGACGTGCGACCGTCCGATCCGACTACCTTCATCGATGCAGCCGTTGAAGCTGTTCGACCGGCCGCCGAAGCGAAGGGCGTTCACGTTCAAAAGGTGATGGACACGGGCGCGGTTTCGATTCCCGGCGATCCGGTGCGGCTGCAACAAGTGGTTTGGAACCTGCTTTCAAACGCGATCAAGTTCACACCGCGCGGCGGGCGCGTGCAGATTCGTTCCGAGCGCGTCAACTCGCATCTCGAGATCGTGGTGAGTGATACCGGACAGGGGATCTCGGCCGATTTCCTGCCGCACGTTTTCGATCGTTTCCGGCAGGCAGATCAGAAGACGAGTCGGCAACATGGCGGAATGGGACTCGGTCTCGCGATCGTGCGTCACCTTGTAGAGCTTCATGGCGGAACGGTGAAAGCCAACAGCGAGGGCGTCGGTCAAGGTGCGACGTTTACGGTCGAGTTGCCGATCAGCCCGATCTACCAGTTCGATGCATCGGCAAGCCGCGTGCATCCCGGCGCGCGAGACCTGTTGCCGGCGAACGAGGCTACCGATCGGCTTGACGGTTTGACGATTCTCGTTGTGGACGACGAGCCGGACACGCGAGATCTGTTGAAGCAGGGACTCGAATTTTGCGGCGCGACGGTGCGTCTTGCGGGATCGGCAACCGCCGCGCTCACTGCGCTGCAGAAAGAGGTTCCCGACATCGTGATTAGCGATATCGGAATGCCTGGCGTCGATGGTTACGAACTGATCCGTCAGATCCGCGATCTTCAAACCGAAAATGGTCGCCGGGTAGCGGCGATCGCGTTAACCGCCTACACGCGCGTCGAAGATCGCCTCCACGCGCTTCGCGCCGGCTACGACATGCACGTTCCCAAGCCCGTCGAACTCACCGAACTCTGCGCCGTCGCCGTTAGCCTTACACGACGGCAAGGTTAGAAATCTGGCCCGTCGCTTGACGTTTGCCGGTGTTTTCCGTACCCTCTCGCGCTTTGTTGTGTAGTGCGTCCCAGACCGGTCTCTACCTCAACATAATCCGAAGAAGATACGGGCTTTACCATGCATTTCAGCTTTAATTGTGCCTCCCAGTATGCCTCGAAGTTGGTTTTTGCCGCCTTTTTGACGTTGGCTTTTTCTCTCACGGCCAATGCTCAGTACTTCAAGTTTTCCGGCACGGGCAGCTTTAATTACGCCGGTTCTAACCCGGGCAATCGTGTTTTTGACATAACGCCGGATGGCAAGATGGGCGTCGTCATGAGAGACGAGCCCGGCTCCCAAGCGGCGGTTATTACGACTTTCCATCCGTTGTTCGGAGACCAGTTCGACACAAAGACGTTTGGCTTTGGACCGTTGGAAGTGCGCCTGGCTCAGGTCGGAAACAATGTCCGGGTAGTGGCGCTCACGAGTCAGGGCGGGCCGCGCAGGATTTATCTTTTCGACGTCAGCCCCACCGGCCAACTAACCGAAATCGGCTTTACCGATCTGACGACTTCGAACGCTGCCGCCGGTACGAACATGGTTTTAAGCGGAGAGGCCGGATTGGGTTGGGTTGGAGTTATCGGCAGCGGTCTCAGTCAAGATCTTGTCTGCTTCGATCTCGCCACGGGCGCGATCGTCAAACGTTCCTTTCTCGCGGGCTTTCCTGTGAGCCTCGTGCTGAATGAAGGACCAGGTCGACGCGTGATCGCGTATCGCGGCGAGAGCAACTTAAAGATCGTGAACGTGCTCGACGCTGCTAACCCAACAGAAACGGCGAGCGTGCCTTTAGTGAGGAACGCTGAAACCAGCGCCAACAATATCGATGAGATTGTCTTCAGTAACGACGGGCGCTACGCGTTCGTCGCGAACCAGTTTCATAACTTTGCCGCTGTCGATCTGAACACGAAGCAGATCGTTGGGACGCTCGACAGTAGTTTTCGCTTCTTCAGGATCGCGAGTTTTGAGGACAGCCAGCGACGGTTGATCGCACTGTATAGCGCGCCAACCGGAACGCAAAATTCGTCGGCACTCCTGTTAGTCGATGCGACCAATCCGAATCAACTGCAGATCCTGAAAAACACCTCACCCGCGCCGGTCGAGCGGTTTAAGTTTTCGAAGGACGGATCGCGCTTGTTTGCGGCGTCCCTGACCCGGTTCGTCGTCTTCAACTTGCCGGATTTTACGACCAACTGGGAACTGCCCACCACGAACTCACCGAATCAAACTCGAGAGCTACGCATTTATGGTCCGGACGATGAGATCATTGCGGGCTGGGGGTACCACGATGGCAGGGGCAACGGTGCGCTCATTGGCGCTTTTCCAGCGACGGCGCCTCCCAGCGTTACGCTGAGCGATTCGGTGACTGTCGACGAAAGTGCCGGCGGCAACGCGAACTTTACCGTCACGTTATCGGCGCCGACTACGCATCGCGTGACGATCGAATACCACGCGCTTAGCGGCACAGCGATACCGAATTCCGACTTCACGGCCACTGAAGGCGCACTGGTCTTACAACCGGGAACCACGTCGGGCAGCGTGTCTATTCCGATACTCGACGATGTGCTTGACGAAGCAAACGAGTTTTTCAGGTTCAAAGTCACCCCGAACCTCGGCAACATTGCCGATGCGCAAAACACCGTCACGATCAACGACAACGATGCGCCGCCATCGATATCTATCACCGCAGGTCCGGCCGCTGTTGAGGGCGACGACGCAATCAACGGGGGAGTTACTTCGTTCCTGATCAAGTTGTCTGCACCGAGCGGGCAGGACATAGTCGTGTCGTACGCGACCTCTCCGAATACGGCGAGCACCGACGATTACTTTAGTACCTCCGGCAGCTTCACGCTTTTTGCCGGAGATACGGAACACGAAATCGTCGTGGCGGTTCTTCCTGACAGGCTCAGCGAAGGCGATGAGTTTTTCTTCGTCAACCTGACCGGCGTCACCAACGCGACGATCGAGCACGGCAGGGCGACGGGCCAAATCCTCGACGAGGATCCTGTTGTGCTCGCATTCGAGCAGAACTCGCAACGCGGCATCGCGCTCGATGCGGTTACGTTTGTGCGCGAGCCGTTTAGCTTCACCAATCCGAATTACTTCGGAACGGATCAAAATCAAAGAACGCGCATCGCTCTCTTCAGCACCAATTTTATCGTGACCCCAGGCCTGGTCGTCACCGCGCAAGCGGTTGACGCTCAACAGGTCGTGCACCAGCTTCCAGTGGAGTTTGTGGGACAGGTAAAGAGTTTCGTTCCCGTAATTCCTCAGGCGCCGGTCCTGACGCAAATCATCGTCCGGCTTCCGGAAACCATCGGGATGCCCGGCGACTTGCAGGTGCGGATCATCACTCGTGGCAAATCAAGCAACGCCGTGCTGATCGGCGTGAAGCCGTAAAGTAAATCCAATAATTCATTCCAACACGGGCCTGGATTGTGGCGCGCTTCGGCGCGCCGACACTTTGACAATCTAGGTATCCGTGTCTATGATGCCTACCGATTCTAGGTATCACCACTTCTACGTTGCTCGAGGTCAGGAGATCATAGTGGCAAAAGATAAAGCCGATCTGTTGCAGGGGACGCTCGACATGCTGATTCTCAAGGCGTTGTCCCTCGGAGAATTGCATGGCTACGGGATTATTCAACGCATCCGCCAACTCTCTGACGAGATGCTGAACGTCGAACAGGGATCGCTTTATCCGGCGCTTTACCGCATTGAACAAAAGGGTTGGGTGTCGGCGCGTTGGGACGTGCACGACACCGGACGCGAGGCGAAGTTTTACAAATTAACGCGCACCGGACGTAAGCAACTCGAGACGCAGGAAGCGAGTTGGGACCGGCTCGTGCTCGCGATCGCCAAGGTGCGCCAGGCCACGACGTAGCCTCGGCAAATACAAGAAGGGTTTAAGCAACATGAAGTGGTTCAACATTCTGCGCGATCGTCTGCGGGCCTTGCGACAACGCGACTCCGTTCTCAACGACATCGACCGCGAGATGCGCACGCATCTCGATTTACAGATCGAAGCAAACATTCGCTCCGGCATGTCGCCGCTGGAAGCGCGCGAGAAAGCGATGCGCAGCTTCGGCAACCTCAACCGCGCGGTCGACGCCGCTTACGACGTAAAAGGCGGCGGTGTGTTCGAAACACTCGCGCAGGACATTCGCTACGGCGCACGCGTGCTGCTCAAACACAAAGCGTTCACTTCGATCGCCGTGATCACGCTCGCACTCGGCATCGGCGCCAACAGCGCGATCTTTTCAGTAGTCAATGAACTGTTGCTGCGTCCACTTCCCTATCGCGATCCGGAACGGATCGTGATGTTGTGGGAGGTCACGCCCGAGGGCCGTCATCAGAACACGACGTCGCGCGCAAACTTTCGCGCCTGGCGCCAGCAGAGCACGAGTTACGAAAACATGGCCGCATTCTCGGATCAGCGGCTGACTCTAACGGGCAACTTCGAACCGGAAGAGGTTTCAGGCCAGCTTGCGGTCCCCGAAATCTTCAAAGTCCTCGGTGTCGAACCGCTACTGGGTCGCACGCTCCTGCCGGAAGACGCGCAACCAAACAGTCCGCTCGTCGCCGTGCTCAGCCACGGGCTGTGGCAACGCCGTTTCGGTGGACAGGCAAGCGCGATCGGACAATCGATGAATCTCAGCGGGAACCAGTTTGAGATCGTCGGTGTCATGCCGCCGGAGTTTCAGTTTCATATCAAACAGCGTTCGGGAACGGGCCGGCCCGCGGAAGTTTGGATCGTTCTGCCGATGCCGACTGGAAACACGGAGAACGAGCGCGGCCGTTTTCTGTCGACTGTCGCGAAATTGAAACCAGGTGTGACTCCCGAACAGGCGGCCGCGGAGTTACGCACAATCGAAGCGCGACTGTCAGACGAAGCGCCGCAATTCAACAAGAATTACAGCGCGGAAGTTCTGCCGTTGAAGGAACAGTTCTTCGGCAACGTGCGTCGCCCGCTGTGGTTGATGTTGGGCGCGGTCGGCTTTGTTTTGCTCATCGCGTGCGCGAACGTTGCGAACCTGCTGCTGTCGCTGGCGACGTCGCGTGAGAAAGAGATTGCGTTGCGCGCAGCACTCGGCGCGCGTCGTTCGCGAATCGTCAGACAGTTGTTGACCGAAAGTCTGCTGCTGGCGCTACTCGGCAGTGCGCTCGGGCTCGGATTCGCCTGGTTGGGAATCAAAGCACTGCTCGCGATCAGCCCGCGCGACGTCATCAGCCTGCAGGGAGTGGGCCTGAACTTCTCGGTGCTGCTGTGGACGCTCGGCGTCTCGATTCTCACCGGGATCATTTTCGGACTCGCGCCGGCTTTGCACATCTCGCGGCTTAATCTCAACGACTCACTGAAAGAAGGCGGCAAAGCAGACTCGGGCCAGGCCGCCGGCAGCCGTCGCCTGCGAAACGTTCTAGTGGTTTCGGAGATCGCGCTGGCCGTCGTACTCCTTGCCAGCGCCGGGTTGCTGGTGAAAAGCTTCTTCCGTCTGCAACAGGTCGATCGTGGTTTTAATCCTGACAATGTTCTATCGATGGTGGTGCGATTACCGGGCGCTCGATACCCGGAAGATCCGCAGTTGGTCCAATTCTTTAATCAGTCGATGGAACGGATGCGAAACCTGCCCGGCGTGCGTGCCGCGGGCATGGTCAACTTCCTGCCGTTGTACGGTGGGCTCGGTTCGAACACCGGTTTCAAGATCGTGGGCCGGCCTGAGCCACCGCTGGGACAAGGACCGAGCACCGACGTTCGCGTTGCCGACGCTGGATATTTTCAAACGCTCGGCATTCCGCTCTTGCGAGGCCGCAACTTCTCCGACAGCGAGCAACGCGAAGCCAAGCGCGTGGTTCTGATCAATGAAGCACTCGCTCGCAAACACTTCCCGAATGAAGATCCGATCGGTCAGCGACTCGACGTCGGCATGTTTGAAAAGCCGGTGCTGACCGAGATCGTCGGCGTCGTCGGCAACGTCCGCTACGACAGCCTGATCGATGAAGCACCGCCGGCGGTCTATTTTCCACATCCGGAACTGGCGTACCCATTCATGACGATCGTGCTGCGCACGGACGGCGATCCGACCGCGATCGCACCGGCTGCGCAGCGCGAGATTCGCGCGATCGATCCGAACCAACCCGTTTCTAACGTGCGGACGATGGACCAGGTGCTGTCCGAAGCTGTCAGTCGTTCGCGTTTCAACACGCTCCTGCTGGGACTCTTTGCCGGGCTGGCGACGCTCCTGTCCGCGGTGGGGATCTTCGGCGTGATGAATTACTCAGTCGCCTTGCGCACGCGCGAGATCGGTTTGCGACTCGCCGTCGGCGCGCAACCACGACAGGTGCTGGTGCTCGTCTTGAAACAGGGATTAATGTTGACGATCGCCGGTGTTGGTCTCGGTCTACTCGCTGCCTTTGGCCTGACGCGACTGTTGACGGGACTGTTGTTTGGCGTCGAAGCAGTCGATCCGGCGACCTTCGCAACTATCTCAGCGCTGCTGGTGATCGTCTCGCTGCTCGCGTGCTACCTGCCGGCGCGGCGAGCGATGCGCATCGATCCGATGATGGCCTTGCGTTACGAGTGACGGAGGACGCGGGGACACGACGACAGGGGGACACGGGGACACGGGGACACGGGGACGCGGGGACGCGGGGACACGGCGACGCGGAGAAAAGGCGACGCGGCCCGCTTCTCCGCGTCCCCGCGTCGCCCCTTCTCCCCGTCCCCGCGTCGCCCCTTCTCCGCGTCCCCGCGTCGCCGCATCTCCC
>JAICGQ010000081.1 GCA_025923035.1 Pyrinomonadaceae bacterium
ATAGTTGCACCGATGAAGGCGACGGTGAGAACACGAGTAAAGATCTGTTGCATCGCCAGTGTGGCTGAGGCGTGGATGGCGATCGAGCATGGGGCGTCGGCGATCGGTTTGGTATCGGAGATGCCGAGCGGGCCCGGGCCGATTGCGGAGGAGTTGATCGCCGAGATTGCCGCGACGATCCCGCCGGGCGTTAGCTCGTTTTTACTGACGTGCCGGCAGGATGCGGAGTCGATCATCGATCAGCAGCGACGGCTACGCGTGAATACTCTTCAGCTTTGTGATCGACTGCCGCCGGGCGCACATCGTGAGTTGCGTGAAGCGTTACCGGGAGTTTCGCTGGTACAGGTTGTGCACGTTACGGGTCCGGAGTCGGTTGATGAGGCGATCGCGGTCGGGCAGCACGTCGATGCGGTGTTACTCGATTCGGGGAACCAGTCGCTCGCGATCAAGGAGCTTGGAGGAACAGGGCGGACTCACGATTGGAGTCTAAGCAGGAAGATCAGGGAAGCGATCGATATTCCTTTGTATCTTGCGGGTGGGCTAAAGCCTCACAACGTCGCCGCCGCTATAGAAGCAGTTCAACCTTTCGGCGTCGATGTTTGTAGCGGCCTGCGCACGGATGGTGCGCTCGACCGCCACAAACTCGCCGACTTTTTTACACAGATCAGAACGTAAACTTCACCGCCAACTGCACCTGGCGCGGATCGCCCACGCCCTGACGCAGGAAGCCGTCAAAGTTGAACAGCCCCGGCGTGACGAGCGGGTTGATGTTGTTTGCGTTATTGAACGTATTGAACATCTCGATCACCGGAATGATCGCGAACCTCTCGCTCAACCGGATCGGCCGCTGAATGCGCCAGTCAAACGAGAAATACTCGTTGTCCTTACGCGCAGTGTTGCGGTTCGTCGCGGTGCGAGCCCCAGGAGTGATCGGTTGCGCGGTCCTTCCCTGAACGCGGAAGTTTCCTTCAAAGCCCCACCCCATCTCGATAAACGTGAAGAAGTTGAACTTGTGACGGATGTCGCGATCGGAATACGCGTAATCGAGCTGCAGGTTGTTGATATCAAACGCGCGATCGGTAAACGGATCGCGTTCGTTTGAATCGTCGTCCTTGTCTTTCGCGAACGTGTAATTCCATTCGAGCTGATAGCGCCGGCTGAAACGCTTGCGCATACCAACCGTAAAGCCGTCATAAACTGACTTGCCAACCGAACTCGTCACCATCGTCTCGCCGAGGAACGGCGCGAAGAAGTTGTTGCGGTTGATGTTCAGGAAGCGTGTCAGATGGACGCCTTTCGAGTGCGTGTAGTCGAGATAGAGCGACCAGTCTTGCGCGATCTCCTGTTCGAAACCGACGTTCATCGTGTAGACGCGCGGGTTTTCATAATCGCGACTAAACACCCGCACGCCGCTAAAACACGGGAACGGATTCGAACGGCCGCCGTCGACGCACGGCGTTACGGTTGACGGTGGGGCGACGACATTCGGCCATACCGGTCCGGGCACGCCTGACGAGATGATCGGCGTGTTCAGGAAGATCGTCTGTTGCTGCACACCGTTCGTCGTGATCGATCCGACTTGCGACAACATGTTCTGGCGCGCGTAGTAAATGCCGGTGCTCGCACGTATCACCGACTTGCCTACTTTCGAAACGTCCCACGCTAATCCCAAACGTGGCTGCCACTGGTTTGTCTGATTGGGCAGCGTTCCGTCTGACGGAAAGCGCGGGTCGTTCAGGAAGATGCCGTACGCGGTGCTCTGCGGTGGTACAACGGGGTCAGGAAAGAGCTGTGCTTCGTAGCGCAGACCGTAGTTGAGTGTTAAGTTGGGCCTGATTTTCCAGGAGTCTTGTGCGAAGAAGGCAATGTCTTCGTTGGTGATGTTTGAGAAACCGGCGGCATCAGTCGCCGGACCAGTCAAACCTGCGCCCTGCAAGTAAAGCAACAGCGGACCACCACTCGTTGCGCCACCCGGACAAGTTGCCGGCGCCGTCACGAACGTGCCATTCGAACAACCGAGAGTGTTTGGTCCAAACCCACCCGGCGCGGCCGGCGATGCATAACGCAGAAACCCGGTGACGCTGTCGAAAATGTAGCGGCCCGTAAAGAACCCGCGGAACACCTGATCGTTCAGCGTGTGCAACCACTCGCCGCCGACTTTGATCGTGTGGTTACCGCTGATGATCGAGAAGTTGTCTTTCACTTGCGTCCGCCACAGCAGTTCGTCGACATTCGGTTCGAGGAAGAACGGATTGCCGAAACGAAATGTCGTGGCGAAGCCCATCGCTGTGTCAGCGGGAATATTCGAGTTGACGGCTGAACGAGGCCGCAGTTCGCGAGAGTAAGAGAAGTGGGCCTCGTTCAACTTCGTCGGCGAAATGGTGCTGAAGAGGTTCGCGCGGATGACGTTGATTTTCGACGGGCCTTCGATTCCGTTCGCCGAATTTCCGTAAGTCGAGACGTCGAACGTTTGGTTCGTGTTCTTCGAGTAGTCGAAGTTATAGGAGACGTCGAGCTGGTTCGCGTCGTTGATCTTGAAGCTGCCTTTCGAGAAGAACGCCTGGTTGCTGATCTTGTGACTGATCGGCAGTCCTTCTTCCTGGTTGCGCGTCGTTCTCATGAAGTTGATTAACGCGAGACGCTGGCAGTCTTCATTGCCGTTGATCAACCCTTCGTTGGCGAGGATCGTGGGCGTTTGGATCGGACACGGCGTCGCTCCGATCTGTTCGCTGAGGTTCGCGCGCGTCAGGTTCTCGTTGATACCTTCGAAGGCGAAGAAGTAGAACGCGCGATCCCGTTTGATCGGACCGCCGATCGTGAAGCCATACTGCTCGCGATGAAAGTCTTCGAGCGGCTTGCCGTCGGACGTGTTGGCGGTCAGCGCTTCGAGACGTTGAAAGTAAAACGCGCTGCCGTGGATCTCGTTGGTACCTGATTTGGTGATGACGTTGATGATGCCGCTCGCGGTGCGTCCAAACTCCGCGCTCGCGCCGGTCGCGACGACCTGAAACTCTTTCACGGCTTCGAGCGTGATGTCGATGGCGGCGCGCTGTCCGCCGAGTTGCTCGCCGAAGAAGCCGTTGTTGTAGTCGCCGCCGTCGAGACTGACGTTGTTGAAGATTCCGCGTTGACCGGAGAAGTTGATCTCGTCGCCGTCGGGTCCCTGCGTGATGCTGACGCCGGGCGTCAACGTGAGCAGGTCTTCAAACTTGCGACCGAGAATCGGCGTGGTGCTCACGGCCGTTTCGTTCAGCGTAGTGCTGACTTCGGTCTTTGATGCGTCGACGGTCGGAGTTGCCGTAACGGTCACGGTTTCCGCGACGTCGGAAATCTTGAGCGAGAATGACAGATCCAAGGTTTGGCCCACGGTCAGAGGGACGTTTGGATCCTGCGTAGTGGCAAATCCTTGTTTGGTGATCGTGACCGAATACCTGCCGGGCTGGAGCAGCGGCGCGACGAAGCCGCCTTCTTCGTTGGTGGTCAGCGACCTCGAGGTATTGGTCTGGACGTGCTTGATTTCAACGTTGGCGCCGGGCACGACGGCGCCGTTCGCGTCCAGCACGGTTCCTCGGATTGTTCCAGTTGTGATTTGGCTCTGGGCGCTAACGGTGAGCGCGATAAACAGGGTAAGTACAAAACTAAGGATAGGGTACTGAAGCCGGGGTAAGCTGCTTGAAACGGGGGTCGGCATACGTGTCTCCTAAGGTTGTAATGCGATGGGTTGTTGTGACGATGAATGAATACCACAGTTGCGACCGGTTTGTCTGCGATATCTGTAAATTGCAGTGATTTATGGTAGCCTACGGGCGAAGACTGAGTGAGGGTTCATTCATTTGGCAATAAGCGATAAACGAGAAGCCATTTTGCGGTCGGCCATAAGTGTCTTTGCGCGCTGTGGTTATTTCAACTCCAAAGTGGCTGACATCGCTCGCGAAGCCGGTGTCGCCGACGGCACCGTCTACCTCTATTTCAAAAGCAAAGAAGAGATTCTTCACTCGATCTTCGATCGCAGCGTTGAAGACGCACTCGGCGCCGCCAGGCAACGCGTGCAACGGCTCACCGATCCGCGCGAAAAGTTGCGCCAGATTGCGCACATGCACCTCGAACGACTCGGCGCCGATCGCGATCTCGCGGTCGTCTTCCAGGTGGAACTGCGCGGCTCAACCAAATTTATGGAGGAGTTCTCCGCCGCCGGCTTTGCTGAATACCTCGCGCTGATCAGATCGACTTTCGAAGAAGGTCAACGTGCCGGAATGTTTCGCGCCGACTTGAACGCGCGCGTCGTCGCGAAAGTGCTGTTTGGCGCGCTCGACGAGATGGCCACGAACTGGATTCTGTCTAAACGCCGCTACAAACTCGCGCCGATGGCCGATCAGGTGCTCGACATCTTTCTCAACGGAGTGCGTGCGACTTGAAACGCATCGACGAGAAAACCGCCGAGAAGATCCAACCGTACGAACCGATTCCCGTACGCCGCCCGTTGGCGCCCGGCGAGCCGGCGACGCTCATCGACGTGTTCACGAGAGTGGTGCGCGAGCACGGGCGTCCCGACGCGTTGAACTACAAGAGCGATGGACGTTGGGTCGCGATGTCGTCTGATGAAATGCTCGCGCGCGCGAAAAACATCGCCGCCGGATTGCATGCGATCGGAATTCACCGCGGCGATCGCGTGGCGCTGCTTTCTGAAAGCCGCGTCGAATGGACGCTCACCGACGCCGGTTGCATCTTTGGTGGCGTGATTGCTGTTCCGATCTATCCGACGTTAACGCCGCCGCAAGTTCGTTACATTTTGCAGGACTCGGGCGCGTCGGCGTTATTCATCGAGGGGCGCGCGAAGTTTGACGAGTTGAAGGAGATCCTTCCCGAGTGTCCGCAGGCTAAGCAGATCGTTTACTTCGATTCCGCCGGGTTGACGCCGGCGGAGGGTCTGGCTTTAAACGAGCTCGAACGGTTGGGCCACGACTTTCTGCAGCAGCATCCGCGCGCGCTTGACGACGTCGCCCACGACGTAACGCCGGACGATCTCGCAACGATCATCTACACGTCCGGTACGACAGGTGAACCGAAGGGCGTGATGCTTACGCATTCGAACCTCGTCACGAATCTGATCGACTCGTCCGGACATCTTTCGTTTGGCGAACACGACATCGCGCTTTCAGTGCTGCCGTTGTCGCACGTGTTCGAGCGACAGGCGATGTACATGTACTTGTATCGCGGCATGGCTGTGTATTTCGCTGAATCGTTGCAGACGCTCGGTCCAAACTTGCGCGAGGTGCGTCCGACGATTCTGGTCGGTGTGCCGCGAATGTTCGAGAAGATCTACGCGCGGATTCAGGAGCGTGCGGCGGAGGCGGGCAAGTTTGCCGCGATGATGCTGGCGTGGTCCATTTCAGTCGCGCGTGAGTATGCGAAATGCGTCCTGGCGCATCGGCCTGTGCCGTTGTTCTTGAAACTGAAGCACGCGATCGCCTCGAAGCTGGTTTTTGCGAAGTGGCATGCGGCGTTTGGCGGGAGGATGCGGTTGCTCGTCTCGGGTGGCGCCGCGCTGCCTGAGGATCTTGCACACATCTACATCGGCGCCGGAATTCCGATCATTCAGGGTTATGGTCTGACTGAAACGTCGCCGGTGATTACCACGAGCCATGTCGATCACCTGCGCGTCGCCACTGTCGGGACGGCCATCCCGCATGTCGACATCCGGATCGCCGCCGACGGCGAGATCGAAGTGCGTGGTCCAAACGTGATGCGCGGCTACTACAACAAGCCGGAAGAAACGCGCGCCGTTTTTACTGACGATGGCTGGTTCAAGACCGGCGACGTCGGAACGCTCGATGCTGATGGGTATTTGAGCATCACCGATCGCAAGAAAGAGTTGTTCAAGACTTCCGGTGGTAAATACATTGCGCCCCAACCGATCGAGCAGGCGATTAAAGCGTCGCGGTTCGTGAATCAGGTGGTGTTGATTGGCGCGGAGCGGAAGTTTGCGGCGGCGTTGATCGTGCCGAATTGGGAGCAGTTGGAGTCGTACTGCAAGTTGAAGGGAATTGAAGTGAAGAGCAGGAGCGAACTCTGCGAACACCCGCGCATCATTGACCTGCTCCAACGCCAGATCGAACGACTGACTCCGAACCTCGCGCGCTACGAGAAGATCAAGAAAGTCGCGCTGCTGGAAAACGAGTTTACGATTGAAGGCGGCGAACTAACTCCAACGCTGAAAGTAAAGCGCCGAGTGATCGACGAGAAGTACCGCGACGTGATCGAAAAGCTCTATCAGTGAATCCGCGGATTCGGTTGTTTTGGTTTTCGGCGGATCGCTGAGGTGCAGCGATTTCAGGATTCGATCGGCGGCCTCTTCACCGGCGCGGCGCAACGCGGATTCGCGATAACTCGGCAACGTCGTACCACGGGGACGCCCGACCGATACCGGACCTTTGCGATAACTGTTTTCGTAAGTTCTGCCGCTGGTCAGGACCTTCGCCGTTCCCGGCGCAAAAACAACATAGTCGACTTCTAATTCCACGTATTGCGAGCTGCCGGCGCTGGCGGACATCCTGTCCTCGATCAAGGTAACCAACACCACATAAGTGTTTTTGCTCGACTTAGCTCTCCCGATCGCTTCGCCACGAGTCAGGTAGCGCTGCGAGACGTCTACGGGTAGAGCTGTTTTGTCGCTTAACCGGTCGGCGCACCCAACCGTTGCCGCGTCGTGAAAAGAGAGTGGGACGGAAGTGGAGAGGTTCGTCGATTGATCCCCGGTTGCGACGAGAAAGCTGAACTCGCTGTCGGTGCGTTTCGGCGTGGGCGACGGGCTTGGTTCTGGTGTTGGCGTCGGCACAGGCGCAACTGCGGGAGGTTTTGCTTGTCGCCTGCCGGATTGGGCGTTCGCGGTCAGAACGCAGAACGCGGCGAACAAAAGAAGGGAGACGCCAAACAGAGTTCCAGTCAGTCTTAATCTCATAGGCTTGTGCTTCGAGGGAGAGACGAACGAGGTTTAAAATCGGACCGGCCAAATTGTAGCACTGATGGTGAGAATTTGAAGATGGTTTTGCTACACTGCGCACCTCACGTAAATGAAGAACAGTGAATTGAAGCTCGTGATCAGCAGAGTCCGCGAACAGGCGCGGCAGACGCGTTCGTTCGATCTTCGTCCGACGACAGCTTCAGGAATCGCACAGCATCCGGATTTCATACCGGGCCAGGTGGGGATACTTGGCGTGCCGGGCGAAGAGCCGGCGTATTTTGCGTTTGCGAGTGCGCCGGACGATGCGGAGCTGGAAGTGCTGGTGAAACAAAAGATCGGCGCCAGCAAGGTTCTATACGACATGCTGGAAGGCGACGAGGTCACGTTGCTCGGAATCTGTGGGCGCGGCTTCGATTTGGACCACCACAAGCACCGCGATCTGGTGTTCGTCGCAATGGGCACCGGAGTCGCCCCGCTGCGCTCTGCGTTGCGACACGTCCTGAAACATCGCGCAGATTTCGGACAACTCGTCGTTCTTTACGGCGCGCGTACGCCGGACGATTTTGCGTACGGCGATGAAGTGGAGAGTTGGGCCGCGATGGGTGTTGAATTGCGACAGGTGATCTCGCGGCCCGACGGGCACGACTGGTCTGGGCCGACGGGTTATGTGCAATCGCTGTTGGACCATGTGTTGCCGGATCTGTCTTCGCCTGTTGCTCTGATCTGTGGGTCGCGCGAGATGATCGGGCAAACGCGCGAACGACTCGAAAAGATGGGATTCAAGCCGGAAGAGATCTTGACGAATTATTGACCCTACAAAAAAGAGAGAAGCTTATGAAACGGCTGCTGGTCTTACTTCTCACCTTCCTCGCTCTTGCCCTCGCCGGATGCGGAAACAGCAACAAAGCGCGCGAAGAACTGACGCGTTTGAATGTTGAGTACAACGAGTCGAGCCTCATTGAGAACGCCCGGCAAGGCAACGCCGACGTCGTTCATCATTTCATGGATGCGGGCATGTCTCCCGAAATCAGGACCACGGACGGGCAGACACCCCTGATGGTTGCTTCCCTCGCAAACCAGGTCGAGGTCGTCAAGGTACTTCTCGAACACGGTGCCGACGTAGACGCGAAGAATAAGTACAACGGCACGGCGCTGATGACCGCGGCGTGGAAGGGTCATGCTGAAGTCGTCGAACTCCTGCTCGCGGAAAAACCAGATCTATCAATCAAAGACAATCGTGGGATGACGGCGTTGATGTTCGCGGCGTGGGAGAACCACACGGGCATCGTGAAGTCGTTATTGAATAAAGGAGCTGAGGCGGACGCTACCGATGCGAACGGCTGGACCGCGTTAATGCGAGCATCGTTCAAGGGACACTCCGACCCGGTTATGGTCCTACTCGACAAAGGCGCTGACTTGAATGCGAAGAACAACGAAGGCAAGACCGCGTTGACCATTGCAGAAGTTGCGGGCCATTCAGAGTTAGTTCAACTACTGAACGAAAGAGGCGCCACAAAATAGTCCGTAAATCATTTTCAAAACCCTCAGCCAATAGCAAATTCGTCATA
Organism: Pyrinomonadaceae bacterium; assembly: GCA_025923035.1. Taxonomy (GTDB): domain Bacteria; phylum Acidobacteriota; class Blastocatellia; order Pyrinomonadales; family Pyrinomonadaceae; genus PSRF01. The sequence continues at coordinate 8,530 of JAICGQ010000081.1, forward strand.
TAGAAATTCGTTGACTCTCTTCTTCGTAAGATGGTAAACGAGACGCCACGCACGCACGCTTTCAGTTTTCCCGACCTCCTAAACGGGAAAGCCTCACTCGCACGTCCCAGATGCTGGTCAAGCGGACCAGTCACTCGAACCAACAGGGTTACCAGGGGTCAGACAGCTTAGGCAGTACAGCACAACTTCGCTAACTCCGGTTCACCAGAGCCAGGGGTAAGTGTATGCGTCGGTCGAGCTTTAACCCGGCTTGGCCCACGTAGGGTTACTAACGTGCGCAAACCTCATGAGGAGGATGGTATGAAGATTAAGGCACTGAAGTTATTAGCGTTGGCTTGCTTGTTAGCGGCCATCGCGCTTCCCGTGCTCTTTCTAAGTGGCACAACGTCTTCCGAATCCGAACCGTCAGTTGCCGGCCTCGGTTACGGAAGCCTCGAGACGTTCAATGCCAATTACAAAGATTGGGAAACGAAATATGAAAAGGACGGCGGGGACAAAAACATGGTCCTGGCGATGGGCTGGTTCAAAGGCCTGTCAACGGGCCACTCCTACGCCAAAGGTTTAGCTAAATTCAACCTCGTTGACGGCACAGTTACCGTTGCCATCGACGGACTTCCCCAGGACGAAGGATGGGACGTTTGGATGGTTGATAGCGCTCCAGGTCGCAGCATCGGTCTGGAAAACGACGACAACATGATGCGCTTAGGTAGCTTAAAGCTTGACGCCAAGACAGCTACTCTCGCCGCAGACCTCGGCAAAGACGCCTTCACGAAGTTCAATATGGACCTGATCATCGTGACGAAGGCGGGAAAAACCCCAATCGAAGATCGAACGCTGATCGGTACCACGTCGCTTTTCCATCGTGTGTATCGCAGCAAACAGCAGGGACAGTTTGGAGTACTGGCGGATGCGGATCCGGTGGCTCCGAAACCTGACAATCGCGGGTTCTTCCAACGATTGGTCGATACGATCAGCCCGACGGCGTCGGCACAAATCGGTCCTATCCCCAATCCCACCACTCCGCTTCAGCTTTCCATTACGCGCGGCCGCAAGAGTTTCTTTAACGAAACATTCAATGGCAATGGACGAACTTGCGGAACCTGTCACCGCGAGAATGGCAATCTCACGATCGACGCGGAGTTCATCGACGATCTTCCGCCGAACGATCCGATATTCGCCGCGGAGTTTATTCCTGCTTTGGCCAATAACTTCGAAAACCCGGTGCTGATGCGCAAACTCGGCTTGATTCTCGAAAACCCGGACGGGTTCGGTAATCTTGCCGGCAACTTCGTTATGCGCGGCGTGCCCCACACTCTGGCGCTGCTCCAGAACACGCTCACACCGGTTGCGGGTGGTGGCGATGGAACGACAATCCCGCCAAACGAGAGAACGGGTTGGGGCGGTGACGGCGCACCGGGAACTGGAACTCTTCGCGAGTTCATTATTGGCGCGATCGTTCAGCACTACCCGAAGACGCTGAATCGCCAGGCGCCAGGTGACTTCCGGATGCCAACAACGGGCGAACTTGATGACCTCGAGGCGTTTCAAAAGTCTCTCGGCCGTCGGGCAGACCTGGATTTGGCGGCGATGAAACCGAAGTTCAGGAACGAAGTCATTCGTTTGGGAGTCGACATCTTCAATAATGGCGGCTCAGTTCTGGGAGGATCGAATGAGGGTGCCGGCAAGTGTTTCTTCTGTCACCTTAACGCCGGTGCCAGTGATTTCTTCTTCCCCGGACAGAACGCAAACTTCAACACGAACGTTGAAGGATTGCCTTCGCAACCGGCGGATCTCGTTTTCCCGCCACAACTCAATCCGCAGGATGGTGGTTTCGGTCAAACCGGAATCTCACCAACAGGCGGCATCGGCAACGGCACGTTTAATACGCCGGTGCTCGTTGAGGCGGCGGACACTGGTCCATTCTTCCATAACAACTCGATTGAGACGATCGAAGGCGCTGTTGATTTCTATAACAGCAATGCCTTCAATCAGGCACCCGGCTTCGGCTCCCTAATTGGTGGGATCAGGCTGGAGGCTACTGAGGTCGTTGCGGTCGCTGCCCTCCTGCGCGCCATCAACGTGCTGGAGAACGAACGATCGGCACGGGACCTGATCGAGCGGATCAAGATCGCTACGAGTGATGGTCAGGCTAAGGAACTGGCTAATCTCGCCGTATCCGAGATCGACGATGCGATCGAAGTGCTCGTGGGTGGCGGGTTACACCGAAAAGCGCAAAAGGAATTTGCCAAGGCTCGCACAAGCGCTATCAATGCGGCCAGCAATACCGGCGCCCGAAGGATTGAACACGCCAACAAGGCCATTGGTCTTTTGAAGGAGGCGAGGAACGACATAATCGCTCCGTAACGCGCGTCTTGCATTCGCGCTCACGCGCTTTTCCCACCTACCAATGCAGACGGTGGATTCTCTTGGTCCATCGTCTGCATTTTTTTGATCTGTTGGATCAGTGTTTCTGTTATATTGCCCGCGCCATCGGAAAACGCCACATTCGTGTACCCTCCCGGTCCAAAAGACGCCCTGTTCGGCGCCAAACTATATCTCGATAACCAGCGCGATCCGCTCGGATTTATGGAACGCTTGTCGCGAGCGTACGGTGATGTAGTCCATTTCAGGATAGGGAAGCAAAAAGTCTATCTGCTCAATCATCCCGATCTGATCAAGGGCGTACTTCTCAGTCATTACACAAACTTCGTCAAAGGCCGCGGCGTTGTGCGGCGCAACAATTTCTTTGGTGAAGGTTTGCTGACGAGTGAGGGCGACTTTCATCGCCGCCAGCGACAACAAACGCAGCCTGCGTTTCATCATGATCGGCTCGGAGTTTATGGGGCGATCATGTCGAGAGTAGCGACCGGCGTTTCTGATTCGTGGGATGTGAGCGCGCCGTTGGATGTGCTGGAGGCGATGCGACAGATCACGCTGCCCATCACTAGTCAAACTCTGTTTGGGACGAATGTCGAAACGAGCCATGATGAAATTATCGAGGCGTTTCGTGCGGGGTTGACGCAGTTTCGATCGTTCAAACCGGTCGCGACGCGCGTGGTTGACAGTTTGTCGATCGCGCAACGGCGTCGAGTCAAACAAGCGCGATTGCGGCTGGAGACACTGATCTCGCGCATCATCGCAGAACGTCGTACGCAGCTCGATGACCGTGGCGATCTGTTGTCGTTGTTGCTTTCGCGGAATGGAGGTGAAGGCGACACGCAGGGCAGCGACACGCAGATTCGCGATGAGGCAGTGACGTTGTTTATCGGTGGTTTTGAAAGCATCGCTACCGCGTTGACGTGGACGTGGTACTTGCTCGCGCAGCATCCTGAATGCGAGCGGAAGTTACACGATGAGTTGGATAGTGTGCTGGCGGGGCGATTACCGGAGGTGTCAGACGTGCCGCGGTTGTCGTACACGCGCATGGTGTTGGAAGAATCGATGCGTCTTTTTCCGCCTGTGCCGCGACTGGTGCGGACGGCGATTGGTGAGTATCAAGCCGGCCCTTACACGATTCCGGCGCGTTCGCTCGTGGTCGTGAGTCAGTACCTGATGCATCGCGATTCGCGTTATTTCCCGGGGCCGGAACGTTTCGATCCGGAGCGTTGGACCACGTTGGCGAAATCATCGCGTCCGCCATATTCCTTTTTTCCGTTTGGCGGTGGTCCAAGGCGGTGTATCGGCGAAGGTTTCGCCTACATGGAAGGCGTACTGGTGCTGGCGACACTCGCGTCGCGCTGGAAGTTTACGCTGGCTTCCTCTGCGCCACTCGAACTCAACGTCACCCACTTCCTCCACCCACGCAATCTGACACTGACAGCTACCCATCGTTCCGCAGAGACGAGCAGCAAGGCGCTCGCTGTCTCGGGTTAGAGTAGTTACTGATCCTTGGGTGAGTTCCAGGTTTTAAAATCTGCTGCCCAACCTTTTGTCGATGCGCCACTCAGGGACAATCGCGCTGCATCACGAACGTGACGATCATCGTCAGTCAACAGAATGTTACGCAGAAGATAGCTGGCCTTCTTGTTCTTTTCCGTCTCACCTGCTCCGAGGGCCAAAGCTACGTGCACGCGAACAAACGGATCGTTATCCTCCGAGCCGACTTCCATCGCTCGAAACGCAGTCTCATCGCCTTGATCTACAAACGGACGCAACGACCGGTAAGCAAACGCGCGCCGCCACGGGTCTTTGCTGGTTGCCGCAACGTCAGCGAGGGTTCGCGAGGCCCAGGGAAACGCGTCTTTTCCCTTGATCAGTGTTGCCAGAGACACAGCTTCCATAGCCATTCGACTTGTCTCGGGAGATGGGTCTGACATGTGACGAACAACAGTGACCACATCCTCATTTTGGCCGACACGTAAAAGTCCAACGAGCGAAGTTTCGAAGACCGGAGACTCGGGTGATTGCTGCCGGTAGAATTGTCTCACGGCTTGTAGCTTCTCACTTGGTAGCGTGCCATTGAGTAGAGCGACATTTGCAGTGCCACGAATGTTCGGCGAAATGGCCTCTTCCTGCACCACGTCGAAGACGTTGTCGAGATTTACAGGAGCCGAGGGTTGCAGTTCGCGGCGAACAACGTCAGAGAACATGTCCCATCGTACTTTGCCGATCTCCTTGAAAAAGACGGAGTTTTTTCCATCCCCCTTGAAGTCTGTTAACACTTTCATGAGTTCAGGCCGGTCCTGGTACAACGCTGATTTGAGGTTGAACTTGTATTGGAACGTATCGAAGAACTCTCCGTTACGCGCATGTGCTGCCTCCGCTTCAAGCTCCTTTCTGAATTCCTCCGGAGAAGGGATCAAATTCGACTCCAATGATTTAAAGAGATAGAAGTCGCTAGAAGAGCCAACTGTGGCGTGAGTCTCTTCTTCAACCGACGCCGCACCGCCGGAACGCTTCGTGACGCCTCCCGTGTTCGCTTTAGCATTCGTTGTCGTTCTGCCTTTCGCCTGCCTCAGCTCTTTCAGCCGGCACTCGCGAGTTTTCTTTAGGACCACATCCGGCAAGTCATGGTTTTCCCGCTTGACCGAAATTCGGGGGTGACCGTCTCCCTCGTAGCAGCCGCCGCCGTCAAACTCCACGTCCACCACCACATCGATCGGAGCGACGTGGTACCAGTCTGGAACTTTGGTACTGTCCTGTTGTCCTTCAACGAGCTTACCGGTGCGTACGTTTTTCAGGTTGATCCGGATTTGGCTGCCTTGTTCCTTTGGATCTTCGAAGGTGACCTTTCCTTTCAATCTTGGTTGCTGCGCACAGACAGTGGAAACAGAGGTTAGAAGTACAACGATCGACATTGTCTTTGACGTGAGTTTCATAGATACACCTCCTCAGGGAAGCGTGTAGTAAGTGATTAATTTCTTGCTCGATATTTCCGCGGGGCTTGCATCGGAGCCCAGGCAAACGAGCAGTGTTGGTCTGGGGGTCGCCTTGGACAGATCGAACTTCCAAGTATGAGACTTCTTGTAATCCTTATTGGGTAACGTTTGGTTTATATACGAGTCGTTCGTTGTCGCAAGAACGTCGGCCGCTAAAATGATCGTGTCCGGCGCATCAACCAGTTCGATCGTCAAGAATGCGGTATTCTTGCCGGGCTCAGGCTGAAACTCGATCTCGTTCTTAAAGACTTTCGAGTACTTGGCGCGAAGACCATACTCTGGAAGACAGGGTTGCCGGTTTTCGTCGACCCATGGGGTGTGAACGAATTTCCGGGCTGGATCGATATCAACCGGGATGACGGCATAGCTACCGTTTGCTTGATAGGGCATCGTGTAAGCGACTTCTCCGTACTCAAACTTCAGATCCTTCGACCCATTCGCCGGAACTCCCTGCAAAACAAATTTGCCGTTGGCGTCAGTACGCACGGCAGGAATGTTTGAGTCTTGCGAAAGAGAAACCGCTACGCCGGACACGGCTATTAGACCAGTGTTTCCCGGTGCTTGTTGATAGTAAACGGTTCCTTCGAGGGTGATCAGATCCGGAACCGGCGGTTTGTTACACGCCTTGTAGCCAACTCCGATCAACGCTGCCAGCAACAAAACCACCACGACGCCTAACGAAACGTATTTGAAAATCGGTGGACGTTTCTCAACGACCGGGCCCGGTGGCGGCGCGCCGGGGTTTATCGCTCCGAGCGTCTTGAGCAGCTTGGCCCACTCATGCTTGTGGTTAGCCGGGTTGGTCCAGTCGATTGCGATTAGTTCGAGGTGGGGAGGTAATTCCGTACGACGGAGGATAAAGGGAATCAACAGCGACTCGGTACCCGTTGGATCCATGCTCCTGAGCATGAAGCTCTCCAGGCCTACCCATCCATGCAGGGCCTTGACGTAGTCGGGGCTCAGCACGCAGAGACCGTGCTTAGACTCTTTTCCCGCTCGTGCCATCTCAACTATCGGAGCACGTCCAGGCACGAAGTTGTTAAAGTCGAGCAGGACTTCTAGACCGGCGTTTTTTAAGGCGGGCTCTAGTTGCGTTCGTACCCAGGATAGGTCTGGCTCGATCCAGCGGTAGCTAATGAAGACGTCGTACTTGAAAGTTTTTTCGTCGCTCATGTTGGGGGAACGTTAACGGTGACGAAAGTCTAGAGGAACGGCAGGAAAATAAAACCCAAAGCGTCGAAAGTCAACGTTTCATTGTGCTTCGAAACAAGGTGTGATAAACCGACCCCGCTTATGCGAATTCCTGCATATTCATTTCTGATCCCGGTCTTACTGTTGGTTACAGCAAGTGCCGCAGCTCAAGTGCAGGAGCCGGCGCCGCCGATCAATCCGTGGATTGAACGCGCGCAGTCACTGACTGACGATCTACGCAGCGATACGAAAGCGCTCGACACTTACGATCGCGCGGCGCTTTGGGGGCGGCTGGCGGAGGTGTGGTGGAACGAAGATCCCCAACGGGCGCGGGCGTGGTTCCTGAATGGGTTAAGACTGGTTGAGAGTTCACCCACGGGCGATAAAGCCGATCAGTCGTGTCGTTTAGTTGCCACACGAATTCTCTTGAGCATCTCGGCCTCACGCGCTCCCGACTTCAGCGATCGATTAACTACCATCCTCACGAAA
>JAICGQ010000082.1 GCA_025923035.1 Pyrinomonadaceae bacterium
CTACGACCTAATCAACAACACAACCTGGGTCAAGGGTAGCCACGTGTTCAAGTTTGGCACCAGCGCCCGGTTCATTCGCATTCTCAACTTCAACGACGCCGGCATCATTCCGCAGTTCGGGGTCGGGTTCAACACCACCACGAACCCATCGCCGCTGACCACCGGCCTGTTCCCGGGCGGAATCAACAACACGCAGTTTACGACGGCCAACAACTTGTTGGGTTTACTCACCGGCGCCGTCAACTCCGTAGCGGAAACGTTCAACGTCGCCGATCGGACCTCCGGGTTTACTCGTGGCTTTGGCTCGAGACGCTTCCTCGATTACAACACGTTGGCGTTTTACGGCACCGATACCTGGCGGATCAGACCGAATCTTTCTGTGAACCTCGGATTACGGTGGGAGTACATCGGACCGCTCACCGAGAGAAACGGCCTGGGCTTGATGCCAAAGGATCTGTCTCTCGACGTGCTCAACAATCCGAATGCCGTTCTTGATTTCGCGGGCAAGGGCACTGGCCGAGATTTTCTCGCCAGAGACCTGGACAACTTCGCGCCGAACTTCAGCTTCGCGTGGGATCCGTTCAAGGATGGCAAGACGTCAGTGCGCGGCGGTTTCTCGATCGCTTACGCAATCGACAACAACGCCACCGTGCTCAACAACTCATCAGTCAACGGCAACGCTGGTTTGGCTTCAACCGTCAGTATTACGACATTGTCTGGCACAGTCAGCGGCGGTGGCATCGTTCCCGTTCCGATCCCGGCGTTTAAAGTTCCGCGTACCCTGCTCGATCAATTAACCCTGACGCAAACACCTACGCTGTTTACGACTGAGTACAATCTGAAGACCCCGTATGCGGAGCAATGGAACGTGGGTATCGAGCGCGAGATCATGAAAGATACCGCGCTTTCGGTCGGGTACGTCGGCAATCGCGGCGTGCAACTCACCCGCGGCCTCGATACCAACCAGGTGCTTATTTTCCAGAATGGTTTCCTGGCTGACTTCCTCCGTGCTCGTCGTAACTGCGAGCTTCAAGGAGCAACAATTCCTGGTCCCGGAGCGCCGATCGACAAGTGCACGAGTGCGGCTTTCAACGGGGGCATTACAGGAAGCCAACAGCTTCCGGTAATCTCGCGGCTCGGCAATGGCGGAAACCTGACCAACGCAGCCATCCTTAATCTGATCCGTCAGAACCAGGTCGGTGAGCTTGTTTCCAATTACGTGTCGCAGCGCAACACGTTCCTCAACACGGCCCAGCCGTGTATCGAGACTGGTGTTGGCCGACCTTGCCCAAGCTTCTTCCTGCCCGCTAACGGTAATGCGTTCGTGACGGACTACGTCGGCAGCAGCGGCTGGTCCAACTACCACGGTCTGCAAGCGGAAATCAGAAGACGCTTTACCGATGGCTGGTACTATCAGGTGAACTACACCTGGAGTAAGGCCTTCACCAACGCGGAACAGGCGCAAGCTGAGTTCGCGCCCTACCTCGACAATACCGTCGGTGATGCGTGGGAAAAGAAACGTCTCAACCAGGACGTCCAGCACGTTCTCAAAGCCAACGCCGTCTACGAGCTGCCGATTGGTCCAGGTAAGCGTTTCTGGAACTCCGGCGGCTTCTCGGGCAAGGTCCTCGGTGGTTGGCAGATCAGCGGCATTGCACAGTTCCGTACTGGCAGGCCAATCTCCTTCATCTCCGGACGCGGCACTCTTAACAGATCGGCCCGGTCCGGTAACAACACGCCGAACACAACTCTAACTCTTTCAGAATTGCAGCAGAGAACAGGGTTGTTCTTCCATCCGACGACGGGAGCTCCATTGTTGGTCCATCCGGACCTTATCAATGCGGAAGGCCGTGCCAATTCAGCCTTCTTTACGCATCCCGGCGCGGGACAAGTAGGTACTCTTAGTCTGACGCCGGTCGATGGCCCAGGCTACTGGAACGTCGATACTGCCGTTATCAAGCGCATCAGATTCAAGGAGCGGCTGGGTGTTGAGTTGCGGCTTGAAGCGTTCAACGTCTTCAACCACACCAATTTCTCGGTCCCGAACTCGTTGGATATCGAAGCCACCGACTTTGGCAAGATCAACGCTGCGTTCGATCCACGAATCCTTCAGCTTTCGTGGAAGTTCACGTTCTAAACATCCGAAGTCTTTAATTTAGACTTCCCTTCAGCGCCGGGTGTTGTCGTCATTGGCAACACCCGGTTTTTTCTTGCACCGTCAGAGAAATAACGGATAATGCGGTAGGACTTCGCGTTTTCTGAACCGCCCATTCCGAAAAACGGAGAAAAGTGTCATGACGCCCCCCATCCTTAATAAAACGAGAGTCTTCCTGCCGTTCGTACTTTTGGTTGCGGTTGGCTTTTGCATACTGCCGGCGCGTGCCGACGACAAACTCAAACCTGAAGAGTTGGTCGCGAAGCATCTCGAATCAATCGGAAGTGCGGAAGCGAGAGCGAAAGTTAACGGCACGAGAATCAAAGGAAGTTGCTCGGTTGCGGTCAGGCTCTGTGGCGAGGGACAGGTTGACGGCGAAGTGATGATGGCATCAACAGACGCTGCCAATCTCATCAACATGAACTTCGAAGCGGCCGCCTACGCGCAGGAAGCTTTGCGTTATGACGGGAAGAAGTTTGCAACGAGCCAGTTGAAACCAGGCTCACGAACTTGTCTCGCGCAGTTCTTTCTCGAAAACGAAGTGCTGTTCAAGGAAGGATTAGTTGGCGGTGTACTGAGTGAGGCGTGGCCGCTGCTGAATGTCGCGGAACGAAATCCGAAGCTCGAATACTCAGGTCTTAAAAAAGTCGGCGACAAACAATTACACGCGTTGAAGTACAACCCACGCAAAGGCTCTGACGTGAAGATCACGCTCTACTTCGACGCCGCGAGTTTTCGTCATGTGCGCACCGATTACTCGCGCACGATCTACCCGTCCGAGCAACGCAGAATTGCCGGCGGTGGTCCAGGTCTACCACCGGCGCAGAACCAACAAGCGTCGCCTACACGCATCGAAGCTTACGAAGAATTTGCCGACTTCAAAGAAGAGTCAGGCTTGAACCTGCCGCACACTTACAAGTTCCACCTGGCGATCCAATCGGAAGTGAGACCAGCCGTCGTAGATTGGGTCTTCAACCTGAAGGACTACTCATTCACCTCACCGCTCGACGCCGCAGACTTTACCTTCGGTCACGAGAAGAAATAGAACACGGGATTCATGTCGACTCTGTCAGCCAGTCAACTTCCGCTCGCTCCGCTGGGAGCAGGCGATCTGATCGATCGCGCCATCAGACTCTATCGTCGACATCTTTTTGTTTTGATTCGTACTGCGGCGCCGCCCGTGATCATCGCAACCGGTGGATCGATTCTCGGCGGGCTGCTGTTGCGGAAGGCATTTCTCACCGAAGACGTCGGCGCGATGTTTCTCTACATTACGCTTACGATCACTTCTTTCGTGGTGATGTTCCTGGGTTACCTGTTGACACTGGTGGTTATGGGCGGCGCGACGAGAACGTTGGTGGCCCACTTGCTCCGCAACGATGCAGTCACTGCGCGGGCCACTTACAGCGCCGTGCGTGCTCGTTTCTGGTCGCTGATTGGCGCTTCACTGATTGTCCTGATCTGGGTGTCGATCGCGTTCGTCGCGGTGTTCATGGTTTGGTACATACTGCTGGGCATTATTATGTTCGCAGTCATACTCCTGGCGCAGACGACGTTTGTGATCGTTCCCGCGATCTTCTCCGTTGTCGCGCTTCTCGCCGATACGCTGCTGGCACTGTGGGCGTTCTTTTTCATCGTCGGCAGAGTTGCTTATGTGCCGCAGGTGTTGCTGGTCGAGGGCAAAGGTGTATTCGAATCTTTCTCGCGAAGTTTCAGCCTCGCGCGTGGTAATGTGCGGCGGTTGATCGTGATGACGATCTTTACAACATTCGCGACCAATTCCGCGTTGATGATTCTGGTCGTTCCGCTGGGCTGGTATGGTTATCTTGCGGGAGTTGAATTATTCAACAGTTCAAATTGGCCGGCGTGGTATACGATCGCTTACAACGTGCTCGCGTCGCTAAGTTCGATCTTGCTGACGCCCGTTTGGATGCTGGGCCTCTCGTTGCTTTACGTTGACGAGCGCGTGCGTCATGAGGGATATGACATCGAGTTAATGGCTGCGCGACAACTCGGCGAACTGCCGAATATCGACGTGACGTCGCCGTTGGGAACGGCGCTGTCGTCCACTGAACGTACACCACCACCTGCGCCGGCGGGCCCGCGTTCGTCGACCCGGATCCTGGACCTCAGTTGAAAACTCTCAGGGCAAAATATCGGTTCTGTGCGCGCGTGCTGGTGCTGCTGGTCGTGCTTTGTTTCTGTGTTTCCAACGTTGCTGCGATTCCGCTTGCGGATTATCACTCAGCCATTGAAGAGACCACGGTGGGCGTCGAATCTCTAATGGAGAGAGACGAGAGCGAAAGCGACGCCGATTACGAAGTCCGTTTTAGCAAAGGCATCGATGAGCTTCGTGCCTCGTTGCCGGTGAGTCAGCAAGTGGAACTGGACCGGGGGACGTGGACCACCGACAACACCTGGTTTCACAAGGCGCTTGACGACTTGCAGCGCGCGCCCGTCGAACAGCGAGACGCGAATCTCACGAGCATCATGGAGTGGTTGATCGCGCTTGACGATCGCGTATCGAACCTGCAAAAGGCAGACAAAGTCGACGACCATAAAGGCGCCGCGAAACAAAAGCTTGAAAGTATTCTCGCGCGTCCGGAGTTTGAGTCTTCTACACAGGGTCCATCCGCAATCACACGGTTACTCCGCGACTTCATTCGCTGGATTCAGAGCCTGCTCCCCGAGGGGCAAAGTACGCAACGGGGACGTCCCAGCGTTTTCAGTTACATCGTGATGATTATCGTTGTCATCCTGGCGGTGCTGGTCATCGCTTATGTTTTGATGCTGTTGTTAAGACGATTCAAGACTCCGCGGAGCGGGCGAAAACCACGCAAGAAACGCGAGGCGCGAATCGTTCTCGGAGAGCGGCTGCGACCGGAAGAGACGGCGACCGATCTTTTGTCGGAGGCCGAAGCGCTTGCACGCAACGGCGATATGCGTGCGGCAATTCGCAAAGCCTATATCGCTTTGCTCGTCGAGTTGGGCGATCGCAATGTGATCACTCTCGCGCAATACAAAACCAACCGCGACTATCTCCGGTCCGTCAGCAGCCGTCCTCAGCTTCACTCACCACTGAAGCGATTAACGGAAAGTTTCGAACGGCACTGGTACGGCTTCGCGCAGGCAACTCCAAACGACTGGCAGGACTTTCGCGCGGGCTACCGTGAAGCGTTAGAGACCGGAAACTAGATCTCGATGCGTCAACGACTCACAATCATACTCACGTTCGTAGTGATAATCGGGCTGCTCGTGCTGATCAATGCGGTCAGTCACGTGCAGGAAGAAGAAGTCCGCGATCTCGAGATGTTCGCAAATCGTTCCACCTATCACGCCGGTCCCTCTGGCGCGCGCGCGCTGCACGACTTCCTCAACGAGTCGGGTTACAAAGTGATGCGCTGGCGTGAGCCGTTGTCGCAACTCATGAATACGTCCAAACAGCCAGTATCAACGCTCGTCATCGTGGGCGAGACGCGACTGCCGTTTGAAGATGAAGATTTCACAATCCTGCGTGCGTGGGTCGGAAGAGGCGGCCGGCTGGTGATCATCGATCGCACGCCTGACCCCCGTCTGATGGGAAACGCCGGATGGACCATCAGAGCCAAAGAACAACGACTTCCGGATATCGACACGAATCCCGGCAACGTCAACCAGATGACCGAGAATGTAAGCGAGCTCCAGCCGCTCCAGCCGACGCTGCTTACAAACAATATTGAGAGCGTGATGCCCTCGCGCTTCGCCTCGCGTCTCGTATTTACTGTCGAAGCTACGCCTGGCGTTACTAATTCCGGAACGACTATGGTTGATCCAGGGGCCGTCGCGCCGTCGCCTTCACCGACCCCGGAACCAACTTTGGAAGAAGATTTCTGGGGTTTGCCGGAGGAAACCGCGACACCAACACCGGTACCCGTTGCAGATCCCGATGACGACTACGGCGAAGGCGACTATTCAGGCATCGTTGCTCCGGTTGCTCATATCGGAGATGCTGACGGCGCTGTCGTGGTCGACTACAACTATGGCGACGGCCGCGTGATACTGGTGAGTGATCCTTACTTGATCAGTAACGGCGGTCTCGTTCTGAAGGACAACCTGGCGCTGGCCATCAACGTACTCGGCGGACCACGCAACACAGGCCTCATCGCCTTTGACGAATATCATCAGGGACGCGGCATCACGCGAAACGCGTTTGCCAGCTACTTCGCCGGCACTTCAGTGCTGCCGATCGCAGGCCAGATCGTTGTGTTGGTGCTCGTAGTGCTCTGGACCAACGGCCGCCGGTTTGCTCGTCCGTTGCCGTTGACGCAGGTAGATCGTCGATCGAGTCTCGAGTTTGTCGCGTCGATGGCCGAGTTGCAGGAGCGGTCACGCGCTTACGATCTGGCGATCGAAAACATTTACACACGCACGCGCCGCGTGCTCGCGCGTCACGCCGGCGTCGACTACAACAGTTCCCGTTCCGAGATCGCGCAACGGATCGCGGAGCGTTCCACGATCGATCGCGACGAGCTGGAAAAATTGATGCGCGAATGTGAGGAAGCGATCAACGGCGAGCCGGTCAACTCGCGCGACACTATCGACATAGTCAAACGGCTGCGTAAGCTCGAGCGCGATCTTGGTTTGCGATTGCGTTCCCGCGAAGCGCGGCAAGCAGCCGAAAACATTTGACGAGACAACGATCTTAGAGCTTTGTACTTGGTATTTTGTAAGAAGCACAAAGCGCGAAGCACAAAGCGCAAAGCAGAAAGCACAAGACCACACATATGCCCGAATCAGTCGCCTCGACCGTCGCACACATCAGGAATGAACTACAAAAAGTAATCGTCGGACAAGACGACGCGATCGAACAGATCCTGATCGCGTTGCTCGCCGAAGGACACGCGTTGATCGAAGGCGTTCCCGGCACTGCAAAAACTCTGACCGTCAAAACTCTCGCGCGCATCATCAACGCGACGTTCAGCCGCATTCAGTTCACGCCTGACCTGATGCCTTCGGACATCACCGGCACAAACGTTTTCAACATCGCGAATTCAAGTTTCAATCTGCGGCGTGGTCCGATATTCACCGACATTCTTCTCGCCGACGAAATCAATCGCACCCCGCCGAAGACGCAGGCCGCGCTACTCGAAGCAATGGAAGAACGTCAGGTGACGATCGATGGCGACGCTTATCCATTGTCTCCAGTGTTCACTGTGCTGGCCACCGAGAATCCGATCGAGTACGAAGGGACGTATCCATTGCCCGAAGCGCAGCTCGATCGCTTTCTACTCAAGATCATTCTGTCGTATCCGAGTGAGGACCATGAGCGCGAAGTGCTCGCGCGGTGGGACTCGGGTTTCAATGCAAAGCGCCTGGACCAGGTCGACATACAACCACTTCCTGAACCGGATACGTTGTTACGCTGCCGCGTGGAAGTTGCGCGGTCACGCATGGAACCGGGCGTGCAACATTACGCTGTCGATCTAGTGCGTCGTACGCGTATCCATCCATTCATTTACTACGGCGCAAGTCCGCGTGCATCGGTCGCACTACTGCTGTGCTCGAAAGCGTTGGCGGCGATTCGCGATCGAGATTTCGTAACTCCGGACGACGTGCGCGACGTGGCGTTGCCCGTGCTTCGTCATCGACTCACGTTGCGCGCCGAAGCTGAGCTCGACGGCGTGACACCTGACACGGTCGTAACGGACATACTCAAGGCTGCTGAAGTACCACGGTAGTTTTACGGACTTCTCACACATACTATCGACGTGCGTTCCGGCCCAAAACATTCGAAAAACTGCAGTTGTATACATAAAATTAAATGTCACAAAAGTTTCAATTTAAGAAACTGAAAATTACTTTCGTTTTTTGGATTGGAATGTCTGTTTGTCGCAAACCTCAACCCTAACTCTTCAGCGCATTTTGCAGAAGTATCCTAAAAAACGGATATCGGAACATTCCTTGCATCAACGGAAGTGTGGTTGGTCTCCCCATGTGTTCCAACTTCTGCATCTCACGAATCCTTTAAAGTGAGATTTACTTGAGAAGGACGGGCCAGTATTGCCTCGCTAGCAGCATTCTGAGGCTGGTTCATGCGGCTCTCAACGCGCATGTAGAACCGTTCGCTTTATTACTCGAACAAAAGGACCGCGCCGTCATCATTGCTTAGCGGTTGAGTTCTTCGTTCTTGTTGGCTTCTTAAGCTGAAGAAGTTTTCGTAGCAGCTTTAAGGAGGTCCCTTCAACAAAGTATGTTTCGGGAAGGAGCCCAAATGAAGAAATTGCTTTATGCCTTCATGCTGGCATCCCTGACTCTGTGTCTTTCAGCCGTAGTGGCTATGGCCCAGAGCACCGCTGGTGTGACAGGAACAGTAAAAGACAGCAATGGCGCTGTAATCGCCGGAGCTGAAGTGAAATTGACAGATACAAAAACCGGTGCTGAGCTCACCACCAAGACAAATGATCAAGGTGTGTACGAGTTTCAGAAAGTCGCGCCGGGAACTGGTTATACCCTCACCATCACGAATGCAGGTTTCCAAACTCTGGTGATCAACGACGTCGCTCTCGGCGTCGGCACCACTTCAACTCACAATGCTGAGTTGACGATTGGTGAAGTGTCGGGAACGGTAGTGGTCACGGCTTCGAATGAAGTCACGTTGAACACCACTGACGCCAGTATCGGAAACGTAATCGGCGAGCGCAGGCTCAAAGACCTTCCGATTCAGATTCGTAATTCACCTGCCGCGCTCATCGGCCTGCAGCCGGGCGTCGTAGGTAACAACGTTGGCGCCACCGGCACGAACCGTATCGGTTCGGTCACTGGTGCCCGTTCGGATCAGGGCAACATCACCGTCGACGGCATCGACTCAAACGACCAGGCAACTGGACAGTTTGCTGCCACCGTCGGTAATGCGCCCATAGATGCGATGCAGGAATTCCGCGCAGTGTCGACCAACCCCGGCGCTTCTGATGGCAGAAGCAGCGGCGGTCAGGTCGAGTTGGTGACCAAGAGTGGTACCAACGAGTTTCACGGAAACGTGCGCGAATACAATCGCACCGCGGCTACTGCTGCCAACACGTTTTTCAATAATCGCGCGGGCATTCCCCGTCCGGCGCTTACGCGAAATCAGTTTGGGGGCAGCATCGGTGGTCCAGTCATGAAGGACGCGCTCTTTTTCTTCTTTGACTTTGAAGGGCGCGAGGATCGTCAGGCTGCCGCGAACCTCCGCATCGTTCCTCTGAACCACTTCAGAAACGGACAACTCGGATTCATCAACACCAACGCCGGTTGCGGAGTTGGTGCTCGTTTGAATATCAATCCAAACTGCATCACGCTCCTTAGTCCTGCGCAGGTGGCGGCCCTCGATCCGGCAGGCGTCGGCGGCAACGCAGCGCTGTTGAGCTTTATCAATCAGCGTTATCCGCAAGCCAACGACTTGACGGCCGGCGACGGCATCAACACCGGTGGCTTCCGCTTCAATGCGCCGGCGAAGAGATCAGACAAAACCTACACGACGCGTATCGACTGGAACGCCAGTTCAGCTCACAAGCTGTTCGGTCGCTTCAACATCGCTCGTCGTATACAGACCGACACGGTCAACTCTGTTGCCGCCCAGTTCCCTGGCGATCCTGAGACCGCTCAGATCATCGTCCGTGACTACACCTGGGTAGTCGGTCACACCTGGACTGTCAGCCCGACCTTCGTCAACCAGGCGACGGTTGGTGCGGCTCGCTCGGGATTGCTCTTCCCGACCAACTTCAAGCCGGCGTTCCCGAATTCCTTTACCTTTGGTATGGGTCTTTCGGCGCCGTTTGCCGGTATCAGCGACCAGAATCGTTTCGTGCTCGTTCCGACGATTCGCAATGACGCAACCTGGACCAAGGGAACACACTCGATCGAGTTTGGCGGTTCGTTCAAACCGATCGATTCCAATTCCGGCATCGTTAATGACTTCAACTTCCCGACAGTTGGACTCGGTGGCCTTCTCGGCTCACTCGATAACTCCCTCAGACCGGGCGGCGGAGTCATCAACAACGCGAACACGACGATCACGGGCAACTACGACGCAGCGTTTGCGTTCCTTCTCGGACGCTACGCGCAAGTCGGAACGAACTTCAACTACGACACAGAAGGTAACGCGTTCGTGCCGGGAACCGGCAAGACCCGCGACTACCGCTATGACGAGTTGGAGCTCTATGTCCAGGACAACTGGAGAATTCGCAACAACCTTACGTTGAACTTCGGCCTTCGTTGGCACCTCTATCCGGCTCCTTACGAGTCGAATGGATTCCAGGCTGCCCAGGACGTCGACATGCGCACGTTGTTCGATCTCCGGCAGCGTCAGAACGCCGCCGGCGTTCGTGGCGACACGGTTGAGCCTTTCCTGCGTTACGACTTGATCGGCAAGGCCAACAATGCCCGCTCACTCTATGAGACTGACCTGAACAACTTTGCTCCGAGATTTGGTTTTGCCTACACGCCGGCCTTCAAGGAAGGCATCCTGGGCAAGATCTTCGGAGACAACAGAACTGTGATTCGCGGCGGTGGTTCGGTCGTATTCGATCGGCCCGGCGGCGCCATCACCTTCATTCAGGACCAGGTCTCGTACCTGTTCGATAACTCGGCAACCACCGTTTACGGTGAAGAGGACACTGCTGCTGAAGCCATCTTGAACAATCCGCGCTTCACCGGCATCGCTACTCTTCCCGTCACCAACGTGGCGCCGACCATTACTCGTCCGTTTACTCCGTTCATGGATAATGGTTTCCCGTTCGGTCTCGCGTCCGGCGAGTTCAACTACGCGGTTGACCAACGCTTCCGGATCCCGTACTCGATCCAGTACAGCTTGGGTTTCCAGCGCGAAATTCCGGGTAACTTCATCCTCGAAATGTCGTACGTAGGACGCCAGGGTCGCAAGCTGTTCTCGCAAGCGGATCTTTCGCAAGCGTTGAACTTCAGAGATCCCGCTTCCGGTCAGTTGATGTTCGATGCCTTCAACGCGCTGCAAGCGCCGTTGCAGGCTGGCACCACGGCTGGCACGCCTTTGGCGGCGCTCGTCGCCTCGATCCCGAACCAGCCATGGTTCGAGAACCAGATGAACGCGGCAGTTCAGGCGAACTTTGGTGTGGCAAATTGCCAGGCTCTCGTCGGCGTGTCCTGCACGCGCTTCCTCCTGAACAATGGCACATCACGAACGTTCGTGCTCCGCGGCGACACCTCGGACCAGGTCCAGAGACTGTTCGCGCAGGGCTTGCTGCTTTCGAATGTGGGTATGAGTGCGCAGTTCGGCACCAACATCTACATTTCGAACCAGGGTGCTTCATCCTACGACGGTATGCTGGTGAGCTTGCGGAAACGCTTCTCGCAGGGTCTGCAGTTTGACCTCAACTACACCTGGTCCCACTCGATCGACAATGGTTCCAGTGTAACCAACACCGTTGCAGGTGGCTTGGTTTGCGATTTGACCAACCTCCGCGTCTGCCGCGGAAACTCTGACTTCGACATTCGTCACCTCGTCAATGCGAACTTCATTTACGAGTTGCCGTTTGGCCGCGGACAGCGCTTCGGCAGTGGCGTTTCTGGTTGGGTTAACCAGATCATCGGTGGCTGGGAAATCACGGGTATCTTCACCGGTCGCAGCGGTTTGGCGTTCGGTACCACCACCACGGCATTCCCGGTGGGCTTCAACTTCAACAGCCCGGCGGCTTTTAATAACGCCAACGTCGGCGCGCTTCAGGGAACGGTTCACGATGCTACCAACGGAACGATTCAGTTCTTCGACGATCCGACGGTGGTGTTCAATCCGGCCAGACCGGATCAGGGCGTGATTCGCTTCCCGCATCACGGCGAGATTGGAAACCGAAACGTATTCCGTGGTCCAAGCTTCTGGAACCTCGATACGGCATTGTTGAAGACCTTCAAGATGCCGTGGTCAGAACACCAGAGCCTGCAGATCCGTTGGGAGTCGTTCAATGCCTTCAACCACAACAGCTTCGGCTTGCCGGCGGTTGGCATTACCGGCACCACCTTCGGACAGATCACAACTTCAGCTAGCGCACCTCGCGAAATGCAATTCGCGGTTCGCTACAGTTTCTAACCTTCAATTGACGTAACACCTTTCCACGGGCTCTCACGAAAGTGGGAGCCCGCTTTTTTCCTTGAGAGGCCCCAAATGCAGAACAAATCGATTCGCTTCTTCATACTGATTCTCATTCTGGTTGCAATCCAAGTCTATCCCTCTTCCGCCATGGCCCAGGCAGGGCTAACGATTTTCGGCGACGTGCGCATCACGACTGATGGCAATGCACTAGTTCCCAAGGATGTGTTGTTGATACTGCGACGCGTGCCGGATGGTGAAGTCGGCCGGCAAATGGTTTCCAGTCGCGGCCGTTACCGATTCACCAGCTTGAAAGAGGGCGAGTACGAAATCGTCGCCGAGGTTGAGGGTAAAGAGATCGGCCGCCTGACACAGATCAGAATCGGCGGCATGACTTTGAGTAACTCTCCTTACGGCTATCAGAACGATCTCGAGATTCGTTGGAGACCAGGAGCAAGCCAGCCGGCGCCGGGAGTGATTTCCGCCGCCGATGTTTACGACCGACCGGCTTCAACGAAACCGATTTTCGTGAAAGCTGAAGAAGCGGTAGGGAAAAAGAAGTTCGATCAGGCAGTCGCGCTGCTGAAACAGATTGTGGAAACAGACAATGCCGACTTTCAAGCGTGGACCGCACTCGGCACTGTTTACATGGCCCAGGAGAAGTTTGACGATGCTCAACAAGCTTACCAGCACGCGATTGCGGTGAAGCCGGATTCGCCGCGCGCGCAATTCAACCTCGGCAGGCTGCTGTCGTCGCAAAAGAAATGTGAAGAAGCAATCGAGCCACTGACGAAAGCGGTCGAGTTGCAGCCTACATCAGGCGACGCAAATATGATGACCGGCGAGTGTTACCTGCAACTCAAGAAGGGCTCGAAAGCGATTCCTTACCTCGAAGAAGCCACGAAACATGGCCGCCCCGACGCCCACCTGCGTCTTGGTTGGCTCTACAATGCCGCCGGCATGAAAGACAAAGCCGCGCTCGAATACGAAGAGTATCTCAGAAAGAATCCTGAATATAAGGATCGGGATAAATTAAAGGAGTACATAACCACGAACAAAAAGAGTTAAACTCCTCGACGTTGCGCTTCGTTTTCACCAAACTCTTCTACGTACTGCTGGCGCTCGCGTTCGTTCCTCTCGCGTTGTCAGGCGGGCGTCCGTGGTTGGCCTGGCTCGCTCTCGCTTATAACGTCCTCCTGATTACCGCGGCCATTATCGATTCCCGCATCAGTAAGCTGCCAAAGAACTTCCGGATCTACCGGGAGTTCGGCGGCCGCTTCGCAATGGGCGCTGAGACGGAAGTGATGATCCAGATTTACAACGACTCCAGGCGGCGGATGTCACTGAAAGTGAAAGACGAGTATCCGCCACAGATGGTCCTTCATGGAGCACGCGAGGGCGAAGTACGAGTTGCGCCGCAGAGCACGGCGGCGTTGATCTATTCCTTGACGCCGCCACGACGCGGCAGGTTTGAGTTTGGCTACACTGCGGTCCGCTTTCGTTCCCGGCTTAATCTTGTCTGGTGCGACACGCGTGCGTCGGAACCGATCACGGTCAAGGTCTATCCAAACATGCGGCGCGCGCGTGAAGCGGAGTTGAAAGCGTTGGGTGCGCGCTCGGTTGTTTCGGCGCATCGCAAGACTTCGTGGCGTGGTGAAGGACGCGAGTTTGAGTCGATGCGCGATTATGTTCGCGGCGACGAGTTGCGCCACATCTCCTGGACCACCACCGCACGTCGCGGAAAGCTGACTACGCGGCAGTATCAGATCGAGCGAGATCAAACCATTCTCATTGCACTCGACGCGGGTCGCTTGATGACCGCGCGGATCGAACAGGAAACGAAACTCGACACCGCGGTCCATGCGACGCTTGCGCTCTTCTCCGCGGCCGCGCGTGCGGGCGACAACGCCGGACTGGTCGTGTTTGGCCGGCGCATCAAGAGTTATCTCGCGCCGAACCGCGGACGCGATCACATTGAAGCCGCGCTCGAAGCTCTCTACGCAGTCGAGCCGGAGATGATCGAACCTTCGTATCCGCACGCGTTCGAGTTTATTGCCGCGAACAGCAAACGGCGCTCACTGGTGATCTTGTTGACGGATCTGGTCGACGAAGAGGGTTCGAAAGAGTTGCTGACGTCGCTGCATTTGTTACGTCCGCGACATCTGCCGCTGGTCGTAACGATCGCCGATCGCGACTTGAAAGCCGTCGTGCGCGAAACGCCGGAAACCGTTCGGTCGGTGTTCACTCAGTCCGTCGCCGAAGAGATCATTCATCACCGCGAAGCGGCGCTGCGACTGGTTGAATCGGTCGGCGGCCTGGCGCTGGACGTGACGGCTGCTGCTCTGGCGCCGGCATTGTTGGAAACCTACTTGCGTGTGAAGGAACGCGGGCTGTTATGAAGTCGCGGCAGATTTAGTGTGGCCGACGAAAAGCAGGTATGAGTAGAGCGCGACGCCGGTGACTGCCGCAATGCTGTACTTGATTCGCGGATCGATCGGCGCCGGCGAGATGAAGCCTTCAATGATTCCGGCGATCACCAACAGGATCGCAACTCCCAACATCAATCGCACCGCTTCCATGCCACGTGTTTTAAGTGCGTCGGCGCGCGTGAGATCGCCGGGCATGATCAACGCGGTGCCCACCAGTAATCCCGCCCCGCCTGCGATAAAGATACACGTCAACTCGATCACTCCGTGGCCTACCATGAACGTCACCAGATCGTTGCCGTAACCCGCCCGGTAAGTCAGCGCCAGCACTGCCCCGATGTTTGCGCCGTTAAAAGCAAGATAGAAAAGCGTTCCCACGCCGAACGTCGCGCCAAAAGCGAACGTGTAGATCGTGACCAATATGTTGTTGGTCATGATCTCGCTCGCTCCTTCCTGGTTCGCTTCGTTGAGCGATTCCCACCAGCGTGTTTTGTTTTCGATAACGACTTCTCGAAATCCCGCGGGGACACCGATCAGTTCGGAAAACTCCGGATCGTAACGAGTGCCGGCAAAGCTAAGAACGGAAAAAATAAAGAAAACAGAAAACGAGACGAAGGTGTAGCGCCACGTGCGGCGAAACGTCTGCGGCAGCTCCCGCGTGAAGTACTGC
>JAICGQ010000083.1 GCA_025923035.1 Pyrinomonadaceae bacterium
AGCATTTGGACCAACGACGGCAATCGATTTGATCTGTTTGCTCAACGGCAGCACGTTCTGCTCGTTTTTCAGTAGAACAATGCTCTCGCGCGCCGCACGCAGCGCTACCTGCTGATGCGCAGCCGAATTCACGAGAGCCAGTGTCGCTTTGGCGTCGCTGATGTACGGACGATCAAACAATCCGGTCAGAAACTTCACCCGCAACACATCGCGCACGCGATCGTCCAGTGTCTTCATCGACACTTTTCCTTCTTTGACCAGCTCGCGCAGCGGCAGGATAAAGTCTTCAGGCCGCGTGAAGTTTGTCTTCACATTCAACCCGGCTTCAATCGACTGCCTGACCGCCTCCTTCATATCGGCAGCGACGCCATGCTTGTTATAGAGATACTCGACAGCCGCGCTGTCCGAAACCACATACCCCTTGAACCCAAGATCCTTTCTCAACCTGTCAGTCAACCAGTACTTACTGCCGGTGATCGGTACGCCGTCAAAGTCGTTGTACGAACTCATCACGCCAAGCAAGCCCGCCTCTTTGATCGCGGCGGCAAACGGAGGCATGAAAATGTTCTCGACTTCACGCGGGGAAATCTGCGGATCCGTGCGCGCCTCACCACCGCGCGCGCCTTTCGAAACGCTGTAGACCACGTAGTGTTTCGCCGTCGACGCGACCGTGTAGTTTTCCTGCAAACCTTTAACCATCTCGACGCCCAGACGTGACGCGAGGAACGGATCTTCACCGTAGGTATCTTCGACTCGTCCCCAGCGTTGATCCCGCGTGACATCGAGCGTCGGCGCGTAAACGTTGGTGTAACCGAGCGCACGCGCTTCTCGTGCCGTGATGCGTCCGATCTCACGAACGAGCTCCGGATCCCACGTATGGCCCACACCTAACTGCGAAGGAAAACTTGTCGCATTCGTAAAAGCGACGCCCCGCAAACCTTCATTCGTGAAATCGACCGGAATTCCAAGCCTGGTTTGCTCGATGAAGAAACGCTGCGCCTCGTTCATGGCCCAAACGTGCTTCTCGATGTCCGTGGCATAGATGCTCTTCGCACCCTGTGCCCAGCCGTTAAGGTGCTCGTCGATGTTGGCGATGCCGTCTTTCCAGATTTCATTTTTCCAATTCGCGGTTGGCAGTTCGTCCTGGAGCACGCGTTTGTAGCCGTAGAGCGTGGCGGTCTGGCACGTCTTCTCTTCGAGTGTCATCTGCGAGAGCAGATCCTCGACGCGCGCATCGATCGCGGCCGCAGGGTTCTCATAAACATCCAGGCGACCGTTCTTGTTCAGGTCGTTATAAGTGGCAGGACTAAGCAGTAACACGGACAAAAGGATAAAGAGAATGATCAGTCTCACAGGAATTTTTCCCACGTGGCCAGAATGGTGCGGAGCTCGTCTTCTTCTTCGGGCGTGACGTTTACGAGTGGCGGTCGGACTGGACCGGCATTCAGCCCAATCATGTCCATCATCGCTTTCATCGTCGAAACTTCGTAACCTTTGCGTCGCGCGCGAATCGCGTAAAGCGGCACGACGCATCGATCGAGCAACTCTGCAAGCGCTTCGTTCTCGCCAGCTTCGCCAAGCTCATGCAGCTTCAACGACAGACGCGGCGCGACGGTCGCGATACTCGACGTAAACGCTCTGATGCCGATGCTGTAATACGCGGCAACCATGTCGTCCCCCGCGCCGCCAATCCACTGCAGCCGCTCGCCGACACGATTCATGATCGCCTGCAAACGGCGGATGTCGCCGTGTCCGTCCTTCCACGCCACCAGCGTCGGAATCGCAGTCAGCCGCTCGACCATCGACGGCGTGAACGTGGCCCAATCGCGACTGTAGATCACCACACCGAGCGAAGTCGCTGCGGCGATCGAACGGTAGTACTCGAACAGACCGTCTTCTTCGGCCTGCGGATAGTAAGGCGGAAACAGGAGAAGACCGTCGGCGCCTGCTTTTTCCGCCGCCTGGGCCATCTCGATCGCGAGTCGCTGACCGAAACCGACGCCGGCGATCACCGGAATACGATCCTCAATCGCGTGCGCGGTCAACTCGATCACACGCGAATACTCGGAGGGCGTGAGTGAATACATTTCGCCCGTCCCACCCGCAGCGACGACGGCCGAAACCGGATGTTCGATCAGCTTTGTGAGGTTGTGATGCAGTCCCGGAAGATCGAGTGCGAGATTGTCTGTGAAAGGCGTAACGGGAAACGCGATCACGCCGTAGAGCTTTTCACGGAGAGTGTTCGGATGCATTTGTTGGTGCTTAGTTCTTTGTACTTTGTTCTTTGTAAGAACATCTATCAGCGACGCCGAACAAAGTACCAAGTACAAAGCACAAAGTACAAAGATCACTCGCAGATCAATAGGCGGCCTGAACGCGCGGGCACCTCGACTGTCAATTCATCCGCGTGGACTCCGACGGGCGTGTCACTCCACAAGTCTGTGATGCGAGTGCGGCACTTGAGACGCAGAGACATGTTTTGCGGCACATCGTCCCAATTCAACACCGAAATCACCTGTCGCTTCGGGAGATCGATCCGTCCCACGCGAAACGAATCGTCTTCAAACCGCGCAGCGACGCCGGTCGGCGGTTGTAGCTTGCGCAGCAGCGCCAGTTTCTTCTCGCTGATCTTCGTTAGATCGTCGCCAGAAAGGATCATCCCGCCCGACGCGTAAATTGCGGTCGCGTGGAACTGAAACTCGTTATCCGGCAGATCGCCCGTGAGCACGACCGCGTCCGAATCGTTCCACCACAGCCGGCCGTTTTGCCAGTTGCGACTAAGGTTTTGTCTTGCCGTCGTCGCGATGCGTTCCCAAGTGCGTTTGATATCGTTCGAACTCCGCGAGCCGTGAATCAAACCGAGCGACGGCCAGATCGGATGATTGCAACCAAGGATAAAACTGTTCTCGACGCCGCGCAGAATCGCTTTCATGCCGCGCCGGTAAGCCTCAACGCGCGTCGCACGCGGATCGTGGAAGTGGCCGCCGTGAATCGCGCCCCAGAAGTTGGCGTCGAGTTTGAAATAGGTGCAACCCCACTCACGCTTCATCGTGCGAAAGAAGTTTTCGAAGTGTTTTTGCACTTCCGGATGCGTGCCGTCGAGTACGTACCATGGACCACGACGCCAGCCGCCAAACGTCACGCGATCCGAGCGCAACGGCTTTCCGTCGCTGTCTTTCACAAACCAATCGGGATGTTGTTGAAACACATGCGACTTCTCTTCCGCGACAAAAGGCGCTACCCAGATGGCGGGCTCGAAGCCTCGCTCACGAATCTGCTTCAGCACACCCTGCACGTTGCCGCCAAACGCGGCGCCGGTCTCGAGCCAGTCGCCCATCGCGGGTTGATAGCCGTCGTCGATTTGCACGTAACGCAGACCCGGTATGTTTTTGGCGATGAAGTCGAGATTGTCGAGCACCTGCTGCGCCGTCACGCGTGGACCAAAGCAGTACCACGAACACCAACCGGTTGGAGGCGAGGGAAACCGCAGCGGCGGATGGTTGGCGACGAGTTGGGAAGCGAGTGCTTCGAGCAATCGCTCGCGATCTGGTCCTGATTGATACGTGAACGATTCGAGTTTCCACGTTTCACCCGGTTTCAGTTCGCGGTCTTCCGTGTCGACGACGACTTTCAGTGATTGGCCATTCAGGTAAAACTGGCCGGCAAAGCGGTGGCATGAAGTGAACGCAAGCAGATGGTTTTCGGTTGCTGACGGCGACAACATCATCATGCCGTACATCGCTTTCGCTCCGGCAGGCGCCGGCATTTTGTAATGTTTAGCGTCTGTGTAGTTGCCGAGATCCGCCGGCGCGCCAAGCGTGCCGCCGGTTTGGGAGAGCATCTGAAAGCCCTCGCCGTAGAGGCGCGTCGAGGGCGGCAGGGGAAGTTGCAGATCGAACAGCACCACCTCTTTGACTCGTGCGGGACTCGTGCCCTGATTCGTTACCTGCGATTCACAAACTGATCCGCGCCAACGGCGTGTGAGCTTTAGCGGTGAAGTTATGTTGGTTGGCGCATTTATGAACGAGTGACGGCCGAAATGATCAAGTAGTGTGGCGGCAAACGGAGATACTACTGCCAGTTGAAGCAGTTTTCTGCGAGAGATTGTTGTTGACACGGATTTAACGGATTAACTTCGCGTCGAGCCAGTCAGCGTGGATTCGGCCGCCTTCGCCGACACGCCTGACTCGCAGCATCAATCGCTTAACGTTCTTCACGTCAACCTTCACGGGTTTTGTGCCGTCGGCCTTCTTCATTTCACCGCTGGCCCATAACTCTTTTTCATCGCCCAGCACGAAAAACTGCGCTTTCGAGTCGGTGTTGTTGTGCTCATCGTCAATTCCAATGAGCGCAACAAAGTTATCGTACGTCCCATTCAATTCAAACACGATTTCGGAATTCGTGGGCATGCCGATGCCTTTTTCAAAGTGCCTGCCACCAACGATCAGACCGCCGCTATTGAAGTTGCGATTCAGTTCCGGTTGACGCCATCCGGCCGTCAAGCGAACGGGATCGAGATCCGAAACAAAGACTTCCGGCGACTGGATCTTCTTTAACGTAAACGAGAGTTGCGCTTTCTTCTCGCTGAGCTTTCCGTCATGCCAAACAGTCCGGACTTCGGCGCTGTACGTGATATTCGGATCCAGGCCGCGCAAGGCGAAGACCTGCGTCGGCGTGAATCCAATCACGGAACCATTCAACGCAATTTGATAACCGGCGGCAGGTTGATGCGGTACGGTCCAACGAAGATTTGCGCCATCTAGTCCAGCGCGTTCGGCCCAAAGATTCGCAGGCTCACGCACGGGAAAGTGATAGGCACGCGCGGGTTCAAAAACAATATCCCACGAAACCTCCGTCGTCTGCGGAGACGTGATCTCGATTGTGGCCCAACCCTGATGATTCACGATGCGCACCGGCAGGCGTCCTGTCTGACTGCGCGCAGTCGCGCTCTTGATCCGGCTATACGTCCCACGCGGAAAAGCAAAACGCAACTCGTATGGATCGTTCTTGACGACCTTGCTGCGGCCCGCATATGCATTCCGTCGCGCGTCGTAAGAATGCGAAACAAGATCCACCCATCCCTGCGTGATATGACGGCTCGTCGAAACCAGTTGTATTTGATCCGTGGCCGGCAGCAACGTCAACACACGCGTGCTCGCGGGCGCGAGTTCTATGCTGATGCCTTTATCCCAGGCGCCGAGATATTCCCGATTCCAGAAATCAAACACATGGACCAACCTGTCTGCCGGCAAGCCGAGGTCGCGAAAGTTAACGAACAGGGGCCCCGACTTGCTCTCGTCGAAATTGAAAACACCAACAACGTCATACTCACGTCCCAGGTGATTGATCTTCAGGTCCCAGATTCTCTTGTTGCGATCCGACGAAAATAGATCGAGCGGACGAATATCGACCGCCGGATACACACGCCTAATCAGCTCGACGCGTTCCGGCGAAAGATCCATCAAACGGTCGCTCATCAACGCAGCCTGGCCCGTTAATCCCTGTAACGTGGCCCAAGCACGCGCCTGCTCCAGCGGCAACGGCGAACGAACAATGAACACATCCGGATCGGCGTACCACGCGATGTTGTGCAGAAAGTAGTACTGCATCGTCGCGCGCATCGCGAACTTGAACCCGTCCCAGTTCGGCAAAACGTCCGCTCCGATGCGCGAGCCGTTCATCAAGCCCACGCCCTCAAGCGGAATCACCCAACAGCCGAGCAGGTAACGATCCGGACCGATCGCCTCTCGAATACTTTCCAACGTATCGCGATAAAGTTCATCCGAATCAGCCGCCGGCGACTTCATAAAATCTCTCTTGTTGCGATACTCCCGCACGACGATCGGCTGCCCGTCGATCTTGAAATACTCGTAACCCCAACCCGAAAGCTGCTTGAACAAATCCTTCAAATACTTTTGCGCCTCGGGCGCAGATGGATCGACGAGATACGTCCCTTCCCACGTGCTCGAGGCCGACGTTCCGTCAGGTTTCATCATGAAAACGCCGGGATGGTTCTTCACCACGGCGGTGTTACTCTGCCCGTGCGGTGCGAGCCAGATGCCGGGCTTCAAACCCAGCGACTTGATGTAACGGGCGAGCCCATCCATGCCGCCGGGAAAGCGGTTGTTAATGGTGGACCAATCGCGGTTCTCGCCCAGACCACGTCCGGCGCCTTGCCAGCCGTCATCGATCTGCACGTATTCGACGCCGTAATCTTTCAAATTTTCGGCAATCCACTTCGCGCTCAACTTGATCTCGTTTTCGTCGATCTCCTGGTAGAAGAAGTACCACGAACACCAACCGGATGGCGGCAACGGGAACCGCGACTTATCGATGGCCTGGAAGTATTTGATTTTGAGGGTGTCGCGGAAGTAGTTCTTCACAACGGTGCCGTCGCGCAGACGCATCTCGTCTCGGACGGGATCGAACGTGGCATCGGCGAGAGTGGCGATCGAAGGAGTGACAGCCCCGAGCGTCATCACCATGAGATCTTTGTTGCTGCTGTCTCGAATGCGCGCGGGGATTGGATGCGGCCAGCTTTGCTTTAACTCGGATCTAAAGAGAGGATCGGCGTAACGCTTGGCCGCGCGTTGAAGCAACGGAAAAAGCATCGCCGGCTGCCACTGACCGAGTTGCTGATAAGGCCACTTCTTCTCGCCTC
Source organism: Pyrinomonadaceae bacterium (assembly GCA_025923035.1). GTDB lineage: Bacteria > Acidobacteriota > Blastocatellia > Pyrinomonadales > Pyrinomonadaceae > PSRF01. The sequence goes on from JAICGQ010000083.1 coordinate 6,662, forward strand.
GAGCGAACGGGACAAGAAAGCGCAAGGCGTTGCGAATACTTCGTCCGTCGCGCGTCTGGTAATGCCAGAGATCGACGCCGACGTTTTCACCGAGACGCGCCAGTTGCATCAACCCGTCGAGATTCCCGATGCTGTAACTCCATGCGCGCGTACGTTCCAGCTCCAAAGGTTGACTGCCATCAGGTTCGATCTGCAGCGCAATACGTTTGGATCGCGCCTCCCGCAACACGCGTTTCGCTAAATCCGTTTTGCCGAGAAACAGCGCGAACGACACGACCTGCACGTCGTAATAGGTGCCGTGATTGTTCTTCGCCGCCGCTTCGTCGCACCCGTTCTTGCTTTCGAGCATCCAGCGAAGAAAGTCGTCGAACCACTTTTGCAAGTCACGCTGATCTTCTTTGGTCCATGATTTCGATCCGGCAAGCAAACCGACCGCGTCTATCACACGCACGAGTCCGCGCGTCTCGATCAGACCAATCCCACGACCGGTGTTGATCCCCGGAATGCCCTGGGCAAACTCAAGGTTCGGATTCATCCGGGTGTCGGAGTTCAGGAAGAACACACGCAACAACTCTGTCGCTCTCGCCGCGTACTCTTCAACTCCATTGAAGTAGTAAGCCAACGCGAGCGTTTCAACTGCCGCTTCCATTTGATCCTTCACCCGATGGTCGGTGATCTTGTCGATCTCGGGATTGCGTTCGCCGTCGCGGCGAATGTAAGGGAGGCCGTTCGGACTCTTCGGATCGGGCCAGAAGTACGGCGCCTGGCTCATGTAGTCGCGTTTGTCGCCGCTCGGCGGCGTCATTTGTTTGCTTGTGACTGAGAATGGACCAGCGGTGAGAGCCTTGCGTGCGTCGGCTTCGAGTTTAGCCAGTGGAGGTTTTTGTTTCGCGTCGAGAAGAAAGACGCGTGGGGGATTGATGGTCTGGGCGGAAGCTGCAATTGCTGTGGCAATTACAACGGCGATAACACGAATCATCAATCCCCGTTCGCGCTCCTCTTAGAAAGTGAACTTGATCGCCGCCTGCATTACCCGCGGCGTTCGCGCCGCGATGGGCGCGCCGAAACGGGTGTTGGTCTGCTGGCCGGCCGCGTTGAAAACCAGACCGGCATCGATGTCTCTAAAGTTTGTGTGATTGAAAACGTTGTAGACCTCCCAACGCAACTGCAACGCGCGAGATTCCCCAAACGGGATGTTTTTGAAGAGGGCTACGTCGTTGTTAAAGATCGACGGCATGCGCAGCGCGTTGCGCGGCATGTTGCCGATGTCTCCGAGACGCGTCGGTCGCGCGAAACAGTTGACGTTGACGACGTACGGTGTCCCCGTTGGATCAGCACCGCTGATGTTGCGCATCGGATCGCAAATCACGTTAGGACGCGCATTCACCTGACCGCCCGTGATGTCGGTAATACCGCCGTTGTAGGTCACCGCTACGTTCTTCGGTTTGCCACTGGCGTACGATGTCGTGCCCGAAAACTGCCAGTTGTCGAAGATTGCTTTAACAAAACGGTTGTCAAGTTTTCGCCCCAACCCCGGCACATCGTAAATGTAGTTCAGGGTCAGGATGTGTGTTTGATCGAAATCTGACGGAGCGTAGTTGAATTCTTTGAAGGGACGCGGGAAGAAGACGTCTGACGAATCGTCGTTTGCGTAGTCAAACGACTTCGAGTAGGTGTAGGCGACGCCGTACTGAAAACCCTGCGCGTAGCGCCGCATGATTTGCATCTGCAACGAGTTGTAGTTTGAAGTGCCGCCCCACACGACCATGTTGATGTCTGCGTAGCCACGAAATGGACGCAGGAAGTCGTTGCCAAACCGCTGACCAGTCACCGGGTCGATGTTGTTCGTCCCCAAACGCGCGCCATCGGGGACACCGTTGATGTTAATTCTCTGGCCCAGGTGCCGCGCAAACGATCCAACGTAGCTGACTTCCAGCACGGTTTCGAAGCCTATGTCCTGTTGGATACCGAACGTGAAGTTGTAGATCGAAGGCGTGTGCGAATCTTGTTCGACGGCGTTGATGGTTGACGGCCTGGTTATCGCAGTGCCGGTCAACGCCGCGAGATTGTTGATATTGCCGAAGTCGATACTGAACACGCGGTTCGCCGGTTGATTGTTGACGAGGTTGCCGCCTGTGGTGCCGCCACCGACACGGGGCGCGTGATAGATGCCGCCTTGAAAACGAATGACCGACTTGCCGCTGCCAAACACATCCCAGGCAAAACCGAGACGTGGCTCGACGTCGATTGCTTTCGTTTTTCTGAAACCACGGGTCGTGCCTGGATCGATGCCCAACACGAGTCCGTTGTTGGCATTTCCGCTGCCGGGAACAATCGCGCCAACCAGGCCGGCGTTCGCGCCCACTAGTGGAATCAGTTCACCAGTGATCGGGTTCTTCGCGCGACGTTGTGCAGTGGGACACGTAGCGGGTGGAGTAAACGCAACTGCGCAGGCGCTTTCGTACAAAGCAACGGCCTGCGCGCGATTAAATAGCGCCGGCACAAAGTTCGAACCCTGTCCATCGATCTGCTCGAACGGCGAGTGGTAACCGAAACGCACGCCGTAGTTGATTGTCAGTTTGCGGTTCAGCTTCCACTGGTCTGCCGCATACCACTGGACCTGCGTCAACCGCAGGTTCGTGAACGGACGAGCAGTCGATTCCTGGTAGTTGCGGAAGTTGCCGATCAACGCGTTGGCGTAAGCGTAACTCGTGTTGCCGAGAGCAGCAGTAAAGTTACTATCGTTGCCGGCAAAGTTGAACACGCCAGACCATTGTCCGCCAGGCGCCTCGCCGTTCAACAGTCGTTCGTAGTAGACGCCAAACTTCAAACTGTGATCGCCGTGCGTGATCGAGAGGTTGTTAGCAAACGACGGTTTGATGTAGTCGTTGCCGGTTTCACCCCAACGATCGAGCCAGTTGATATTGGCAACGCCATCCGTTGGACCACGAACACCACCCCAGTTGGTCACGCGCGGAATCGTACCCAGGTGATTGTTCTGCGGAAACAGTTGCGGGGCCGTGTAGTTCAAGGCGCCTCGCTGAACGGCTTCTATCTCGCCGTCGCCGGGAATGAAGCCTTCCGAGTCGTGCCGCATGCCAAAGTTGAATTCGTTAACGACGTTCGCATTGATCACGCGCACCCAGTTGGCTGACCAGCCGTTGTCTTTGTAGAGGTAATGCGAGTTGATGCCCCAACGATTGTTGTCGTTTCCGGGCCAGCCGGAGGTGCCGGTGCCGAGATTGTCCGACGTCCACCACTGCCCCTTCCAGTAGATGTCGTCTTTGCTCGTCGGCTTAATGTCGAAACGAATGACGAGGCTGCGCTTCGGCACGTCTACGGGACTTTGCGTAACGTAGTTGAATGCAGAGCCGCCGGCGCCGCCAAACGTGTTCGGCAAAGGGAAGTAATTGAGCAGCGCAAATCCGCTCTGGTTGAAACGCGAGACGGGAATGATGTTGAGACCAAGCGGATTCGCGGCGGTCGTACGTGATGGATCGCGAAAGCAACCAACCTGCGTGGTCGCGTTGCAATCGCCTGGCAGTAACGGATCCTTTATGAAAACCTTTGCGTTCGCAGAATTGATCGATTGGGAGAAGTCGCCGTTTCGCTCGAGCGCCGTCGGCATCGTGACGAAGCGCGGATCCTGCGGCGTGATCTGGTGCGGCTTCTCGTATGAGAAAAAGAAGTACGCTTTTTCTTTCAACCAGAAGCTTCCGCCTTCGCCGAATTTCGGCAACGGCAATGGACCACCAAAGCTGCCGCCCGGATAGAGGTGACGATAGAGCGGTTTCTTCAGACCGGCTTTGTTATTGAAGAACGGGGTGGCATTGAGCACTTCATTGCGCAGGAAGTAATACAGGCTGCCGTTGTACTCTTTGCCGCCTCCTTTGGAAACGATGTTGATGATCGCGCCGCCGTTGTTTCCGTACTCCGCGCCGTAGTTGTTGCGCAGCACTTTTACTTCAGCCACAGCGTCCTGGTTGATCGTCATGCTTAGTTTGTTTGAACCGCTGGGCTCGCCGGCAAACAAACCGTCGATCGTCGGAACCGTGGAACGGCCGCGCTGGCCGGAGATGTTCGGCAAGTCAGTGCCGAAGCCGTCGCCGGCGCCCTCGATGTCGTCGTTATTGGACGTACCCGGAAGCAAACGCAGCAATGAGGTGACGTCGCGTCCCTTGGTGGCGATCAGGTTGATCTGATCGGACGTGAGACGCGCGGTGAGATCACTGCTCTCACGCTCGACGATCGCGCCTTCGCTCATGATGCTGACAGTTTCGCTGACTTGTCCGGGTTGTAGCTTGAGATCGCCGAGCGCGAGGTTCTCGTTCGCGCTCAGGATGATGTTTCTTTGTTCGAAGGCCTGGAATCCCTGCTGCTCGATCTTCAGCGAGTAAACGCCGGGCTGTAACGCGGCAAAATTAAAGCGGCCCTCACTGTTGGTGGCCGCTGTACGCGTTTGACCCGTTTTCTCGCTGGCGAGCGTCACCGTTGCCGACGGAATCACGCTGGCGTTTGAGTCTGTCACGGCGCCTGAAATGGAGCCGGTAATTGTTTGCGCCTTGGCCTGCATGGCGAAGGCAAGCATCGAGATAACAACCACCAGAATGGTTAACTGTAGCGGGCGTGGGCTCGACATGGGACTCCTCCTTTGAAGAAATTGTCCTCAGTTGGGACAATTTGAATAAACCAGTACGCGCCGAAGTTCTTCCTGAAGAGATGAGTGAGCTTTGAACTTAGTGCTTAGCGCTTACCAAGAACCAAGCACAAAGGACAAACGTCTCCTGTTTTCCTGGTTAGGCCCTGTCTTGTTCTAGATTTGACTGCTGCTGCTCTTCTTCGAGAGCAAACGCACGCTGCGCACGCACGATGTGTTCACGCATCGCCGCCCGCGCCTCGTCGGGTTTGCGCGCTCTAATCGCACGGTAAACCTGACGGTGTAAATCGAGCGATTCGTTGAAGTCGTGTGCCCGGTCGATCGTTTCGCGACGTCGCTCGTAAAGGATCGCTGAAACCATTTCAACCAGTGTCGCCAAAGTCGGATTACCCGAAGCCACCGCGACCGCCCGGTGAAACGCGACGTCGTGCACGAGAAACTGTTGCGGATCCTTCAACGCCGCGAACATCTCGGCGATCTCTTCCGACATCGTCGCCAACTGCTCACCGGTGGCGCGTTCGGCCGCCAAACCCGCTGCGCCGACTTCCAAAATCGATCGCGTCTCAAACATGTGCTCGAAACTGAAGCCGTGTAGCTGGGCGAGCAGGCGCAATGGTTCACTGTCGAGTGCTGGAGGTCCATCGACGAGGAACGTGCCTGCGCCTTGTCGCGATTGAAGGACGCCCATTGAAATCAGCGAACTCAACCCGGCACGCAACGAAGGACGGCTGATTCCGAGTTGTTTTGACAATTCGCGCTCCGGCGGCAGCCGTTCGCCGGGCTTCAGATGCTCGCTTTTGATGAGCTCGTAGACCCGGGCGACGACCTGCTCCGTAGTCTGTCCCGAGCGGACAGGCCGAACAATCTTCAATCGTGCATTCTTGGAATTGGTCATGACAATTTGCGACGAAGCGCGGAACTTATAATACCAATCCGGGAACTCGTCAAGGCTTTTCCGGAAAATCTTACTTAGACGTGGTCAGCCTGGGCTGCCACAAACTTCTACTGCTGCCCTTGAGCGTCTTGTTCATGAACTTCTCGTTCATGATTAAAAACGCGCCCAGTCCGTGGAAGTCGTTCGTGTTTCGTTTGCGCGCGAAGTAGTAGGCGAGATCCGCGACGTTCGTGCCTTCGCAGATATCGATGATGTTCGTGTCGCCGTTCTGATCGAGCGATAGTTTTGTGAGGACGCCGGCGTAGCCGCGGTTGACCACGTCGCGATAACTCTTACTTACGTAACCTCGTTCAATCGCCATCGCGGTGACGTACGTGTACATGCTCGAGCTCGACGTCTCGTGCCAGTTGTTCGCGTTCTCACCTTTGTCGACGATCTGGTACCAGAGTCCGCTCTTCTTGTCCTGGTAGTTGGACCACGCTTTGACGAGCTGATTGAGTTGCGCGATCAACTGCGGGCGTTTCGGGTGGTTCGACGGCAAGAGTTCGAGCACTTCGATCAGCGTCATTCCGAACCAACCCATCGCACGGCACCAGATCTCGGGCGACACCTTTGTTTCCTTGTTTGACCACGGTGTTTGGCCGCTTTCGTCATAGGCGTGAAACATCAGGCCGGTCTTCGGATCATTCAGGTGAGTGGCGTAGATTGTTAGCTGTTTTGTGGCCTCATCAGCAGCATATTTGCCGTCTCCGAACAGGTTTCCATACCGCATCAGGAACGGCATGGACATGAAAACACCGTCGCCCCATAACTGCCATTCCCGGCTCTTCGTGTTCGCATGCCAGAAGCCGCCGTCTCTCGTGCGCGGGTAAGTATTGAATCGTTTGCGAATGCGATCGGCGGCGAGCTTGTACTTTGGTTCGCCAGTCTCCTGGTAGAGGATGAGCAGGAGATTGCCGGGCAACATGCTATCGAGGTTCTCGAAAGTGATCTCTCTTACCTGGCCCTGCGCGTTTGTGCTCCTGACCACACCTTCGGCATCGACGTGATAATCGACCCAGTCTTTGATGTACTTGAGATAGCGAGGCTCGCGTGTGCGCTTGTAGACGAGGTACTGGCCGTAGAGGTAGAGAGATTTCGCATAACCCCACGAGCCGAGTTCCTTCGCAGTCGGGTAGCGCTTCATCGTCGACTCGACCATTCCGACAGACCAGTCGGGATTGGCATTCGCCGGTAAACAACAAAGATTTATTGCGATTAGCAGCGCGACAGTTCTGAGAATCATTTCGTTTATGCCTTTTCCGCGGTTGTTGCTTGTGCTAATTTATCGCGACCACCCAACACGGATTGATTTACAAACATTGGACGAGCACGTACGAATGGTTTTACCACTCGTGTCAAGATCGGAGCTGAGTGATGGCCAAACACGATTCAAGTAGACGCAAGTTTCTCAAAGGCGTCGGCATTGCCGGCGCGGGTGCGGCGATTGCCGACCATCTATGGACTGAGGCTGACGCCGAAGAGCAACAAGCGAAGCCAAATGTTATGTCCGGCGAGGGCACGGTCGTGCTGAACGTGAACGGCAAACAGCAAACCGCCCGCGTCGAACCGCGAACGACGCTGCTGAACGCGATGCGCAATCATCTCGAGCCCGCCGTCACCGGACCGAAGCTCGTTTGCGACATGGGAACGTGCGGCGCGTGCACCGTTCTGATCGACGACAAGCCCGTTTACTCCTGTCTCGTGCTCGCAGTCGACGCGGCAAACAAGAAAATCACGACCGTCGAAGGACTCGGTACGCCCGAGAAACCAAACGCCGTGCAAGCGGCCTTCGTCGAACACGACGCGTTGATGTGCGGCTTCTGCACACCGGGATTCATCACCACTATCTCAGCCTATTTGAAGAAAAACCCGAATCCGTCGCTCGCCGAAGTGCGCGAAGCGTGCAAGGGAAATTTCTGCCGGTGCGGAACGTATCCCCGCGTTTTTGAAGCAGCACTCGCCGCCGCCAAGGGACAGCAGGCTTAAGATTCAGGTCTAACGGAAGACGCTCATGCCACAACAAGCACAACCATCGCCATCACCAAAGCCGAAAAAGAAGATCCGAGTGCCGCGCGTCGTCAACGGCGTCGAGCAGATGGTCGAGATCGAAGTTGACGAAGATTCCGGGCCAGGTTGGGGACCCAACGACAAGCACCGTCTGCTCAACCAGCGGATGACGCGCGTCGATGGTCCACTGAAGGCAGCAGGTCTGGCTCGTTACACCTACGATCAACGTCTGCCGGGCATGCTCGACGCGAGGATCCTGCGTTGCCCGCACGCGCACGCGCGCGTCACAAACTTCGACGCCAGCGCGGCATTGAAGATTCCCGGCGTCAAAGCCGTCATCCAGGCGCCGTTAACAGAACTGCGCTACGCCGGAGCGGCCGTCGCGGCCGTTGCAGCGACAACGCCCGAGATCGCCGGCGATGCGTTGCGCGCGATCAAAGTCACTTACGAAGTACTGCCTCACGTGGTCCATGCAGCGGACGCGATCAAACCCAATGCGCCGAAAGTCGTCGCCGAGGAAGAGAATCTTCAGGAGAAGGCAAAGAACGGCGATCCACAGAAAGCCGAAGCCGCGTTTGCCACCGCCGACGAAATCGTCGAAGCCGAATACATCTGCGCGCGCATTCACCACGCGTGTCTGGAAACGCACGGCATGGTCGTCGACTACCGCGGTGGCGACGAAGCAACGATCTACGCATCGACGCAGGGCACGTTTACGATCCCCGCGGACGCCGCAAAAGAGCTCGGTCTGCAGCAGAGCGCGGTGACGTCGAGCGTCGAGCACATGGGCGGCGGCTTTGGTTCGAAGTTTGGTATCGGTGTCGAAGGAATGCTCGCCTGCCGTCTTTCGAAGCAGACCAAAGCGCCTGTCAAATTGATGCTCACTCGTTACGACGAATTCGTAATGGCGGGCAATCGCTCCGGCGC